>JAQUZZ010000292.1 GCA_028691095.1 Alistipes sp.
GGTGAGGTTGGTCGGAAAGTTTTTCAATATCTTAATGTATTGGTAAACATAAAGATACAAAATTAAATCCAATTAAACAACTGATGATCAGTATTGTAAACCAAATATTTTTAAACAGACTCTTAGATTCCCGTGAACCATTGTTTGAACTCGGGAACTCGGGCTTTGCTCACCACGATGCGTTCTTCGGTTTTGACGGAGAGGTTCAGGCTCAGACGGCTACCGAACCACACCGAAAGATCGGCAATGGCGCGTCGTGCGACGATAAATTGCCGGTTGGCGCGAAAGAAGTCGGAGGGTGAGAGCTGCGTCATCAGTGTGTCGAGCGAACGATCCATCGGGAAACAACGACCGTCGAGCGTAGTGACCGTGACCCGCTCCTCGGCGGTGTAGAAAAAGGCGATCTGGTCGGGCAAAAGTGGCACCAGACGATCGCGAAATGGGATCAGAAAACTTTGAGCCCGCGCGGTGATAAACCTCCGTGTCTGCTCCATATACTCCGAGATCTCCGGAGTTGAGAGGCGTTGGAGCTTCTCCAAAGCGCGCTCCAGCTCTTCGCGTTTGATCGGTTTGAGGAGGTAGTCGATGCTGTTGACCTTGAAGGCATCGAGTGCATATTGGTCGTATGCGGTGGTGAAGACGATGGGGCACTCCACCTCGATTTGCTCGAAGATCTTGAAAGCCTGTCCGTCGGAGAGATGAATATCCATGAAGACCAGATCGGGGAGCGGATGGGTGCGAAACCAATGGATGGAATCGGTCACCGTGTCCAGAATCTCCAGAATCTGCATTGAGGGATCCACTTCGCGTAGTAGGGCGCGTAGATTGATGGCTGCTGCGGTTTCATCCTCAATGATGAGTGCTTTGAGTGAAGGCATTGCGGTGAGATTCAAGTTTTCATAGGGTCATGCAAGACCAAAACTGAGGGTAAAGATAATAAAAAGTGTTGAATCATCTACTGTGAGGTGAAACTCGTGACGTTCATCTTAAATACTTTCCACTATAAAATATTTTTGTAGGAAAATTTGTTTTATTGGAAAATATCACTCATCTTTGTGATGTGAAGTTCAGAGATCCTCTGAAGGGGGAGGCGTTGGAGGATGAACGACCCGTGCGTCTGCTCGACGACGGGGTTAAACCAATAAAGTGGAAGGAGTCCCACCCCCCCCCAGAAAAAATGGTCAGCATCATGGGATCACGGTATGTTCGATATACCGATGCGTAGATGGCTGATAAAAGCACGCGGTGCTTATTGCGAATAAATTTAAGAATTGGGTTTGATTATGAAAGAGAAGATGAACGATAAAAGATCATGGTGGAGATCCGTAAGGTGGACCTTGGCAGGTGCTTTGCTGGGTATTCTTGCAGGAGGGCTCTACTGGCGTTTTGTGGGGTGTAGTAGTGGCAGTTGTCCGATCACCGCCTCGCCGTGGTTGAGTATGTTGTGGGGTGGAGCCATGGGAGCTTTGCTGGGAAGTTCCGTCAAATCAACACCCCGAAAGGGCGATGCCGCATAGCGAGGGGAGGGGAAGATCTAAGCAATCCAAACGAGGGATGGAACCCTTTCCATCACGGGATAAGCCCGACATACCCCCTGCATTTTTTGCTAACCAAAGCACTTTGTGCTATAATTCATAGAGATAAGATGAAGATTAACCGTTTGTTTTTTATGGGATTGGCCTTGATCGCCCTATCCATCAATCTGTCGGCGTGCGGAGGAGCTTCGCGTCGCGGTACGCATACTATTTCGGATTCAACCAAAACAAAAGATAAGATGACAACGATTCATTTGACAAAAGCGGACTTTTTGGCTAAAGTAGTCAATTACGAAGCGAATCCACAGGCGTGGAACTATTTAGGGGACCGTCCGGCATTGGTCGATTTTTATGCCGACTGGTGTGGGCCGTGCAAGGCGGTTGCTCCGATCTTGGAGGAGCTTGCGGCCGAGTATGGCGATCAGATCTACATCTACAAGGTGAATACAGAGGAGGAGCCCGATTTGTCGGCAGCCTTTGGTATTCGGAGCATTCCCTCGCTGCTGTTCATTCCGATGAACGAGAAGCCGCAGATGATGCAGGGCGCCATGCCCAAAGCCTCGCTCAAAGAGGCGATTGACACTATTTTGTTGAAGAAGTAAGTTTTGAATGGGGCAGCGTCGAGGGAGGGTAAGAATCTCTCGATGCTGTTTTTTTTGTAATAAAGGGATCGGTATATCAGGCGTATACCGTGACGAAAGAGATCAGTCATTTTTTGAAAATACTTAAAAAAACAGATAAAATGCCGTTGAAAGTGGATGGGATACGTTGTCCCCAAAATCATGCTTGTCCTTTAGTGAAGGAGTGTCCTGCGGAAGCGATTCATCAAGAGGGATTTGGACTTCCGTGGGTTGACGCGGAGTTGTGTCAGAAGTGCGGATTGTGTGTGCGAAGCTGTCCGATGAAGGCGTTCCAGAAGGTGGAGCCGGGGGTGTAGATAAGGTAGCGCGTGGAATGCGTGAAAATTGATAGGAATCGAAAAAATGGAGACGTTGTG
>JAQUZZ010000293.1 GCA_028691095.1 Alistipes sp.
GATGGTTCCGGCGATGGTTTTGTCCATCCCCAAACCGCCGCCACCTTCACCGGTGGTCATGAAGTTGTTCGTGGTGTTGGCGATACCGACCTCTACACCTACATAACAGAAGATAGCGATGATTCCCAAATTGAAATGACGGAAAGAGAGTGCGCTGTGCGTATCTTTCTGCTTCTTCTCTTTGGTCTCCGCAACCATGTGGGGTTCCGGAATGTTGGTCAACATGAAGACAATGAATACCAGAGCAAAGATGCCCATGGCCAAGAAAAGAGCCGGATTGGCATCGCTGATCGAAGCCGACTCAGCCTGGCCTCCGATCAAATAGCCCACCAACACGGGAACAATGGTTGCACCGATCGAGTTGCACGAACCGCCGAACTGGATCAACTGGTTACCGCGTTTTCCGCCACCACCCAAGGTGTTCAACATGGGGTTTACAACGGCATTCAACATACACATCGAGAAACCTGAGATGAAGGCTCCAACCAAATAGACCCCGAAACTCTCGATCTGACCCGAAAGGAAGGAGATGGCAACCCCGACAAAGCCGATGATCACGGCGAGCAGCGACGTCTTTTTATATCCGATGCGTTTGAGCATCAGACCGGCCGGAATACCCATGAAGGCGTAAGCGATAAAGTTGGCCGCGTTACCCAATTGCGACATGAAGTTTGAGGCTCCGAATTGCTCTTTGACGATGATGCCCATCGGATTTTGAAGACCGGTGACGAACGCAATGATAAAAAACAAGGCGAACATCATCACGATCGGCAGGGTGTAGCTCTTTTGTTTAGTTGCTTCCATGAATTTTTATTCTTTTAGGTTAATAATTGGATACGGTATTTGATACGATGGAGTGATGGTTCCTAAGGTCTATTTGTCCGTTTCAAACCGGAAGATAATCTTCTCGTTGTAGGTCTCCCCGGGACGCAGCACCGCACAGGGGAAGTTGGGACGATTGGGACTGTTGGGATAGGCCTGACACTCGATGGCCACTCCGGCACGACGTCCATATTCATGGCCGCTGATGCTGCGCGGACACCCTTGCATGAAGTTGCCGGCATAGATATGGATCGAGGGTTGGGTGGTGAGAATCCGCAACCGGCGACCGCTTTCGGGATCGTAGAGGATGCCGGCCTCGGAGAGTTTCCCCTTTTCATACCCCTCGATGGCCCAGCTTTGGTCGTATCCAGAGCCGAAGCGCAGGGGTTCATAATCGGCGTCAATCTCCCGAGAGAGTGCTTTGGGTTGAGAGAAGTCCATCGGAGTGCCCTCAATGGGAATTAACTCTCCGGTGCAGACACAACTTGCGTCGTAGCGGAGGTATCGTTTGGCATTCAACTGCAAGAGTTGATCCATTGCTCCCGGTTGATCCTCCCCTTTTAGGTTGAAATAGGAGTGGTTGGTGAGGTTGACAATGGTGGGTGCCGAACTTTTGGCGTAATAGGTGATCTCCAACTCGTTGTCGTCGCTCCAGTCATAGACCACTTCGGCATTCAGATCGCCCGGATAACCCTGATCGCCGTCGGGACTGAACAGCGAGAAGACCACGCGATCGGTTTCGACGCGACTCTCCCAGATCTTGTTGGCAAATCCCGCGATGCCTCCGCCGTGGATGTGATGTCCCCCGTTGCAGTTGGCCGTGAGATGATACTCTACGCCGTCGAGCGTGAAGCGAGCATTCCCAATGCGGTTGGCAAACCGACCGACCGTCTTGCCCATGCAAGGGCCGTCGCCGTAGTAGCTGTGAAAGTCGTCGTACCCCAAGGCTACGTCGGCCTTTTTGCCGTCACGGTCGGGGACTTCGATGGATACGATGGTGGCTCCAAAATTGGAGAGCTTCACCACGGCTCCTTGGGCGTTGGTCATGGTGTAGAGAAGCACGGCTTCTCCCTGCTCTGTGAACCCCCAAATATTCTGTTCGATGTTATTCATACCTTACCTGTTTTTAGCACCGTGTGCCGATTTTAACTCCGTGTAGGATGACGTTCTCGTTAGCGATTCCACAGATTCTCCGGATAGATTCCGGCTTCAATCTGCTTGCGAATACGCTCTACCACGGCAGGGCGATCCTCCTTGTAGGTGACGCCAAACCATTGTGCCGCACTGTGCAGAACGCGCAGTTGCGCTTTCCCCTCGCCCACCAATTTATTGACCATGGTGGGGATGTAGAACTCGGATTTGGGATGATTGATGTTCTGTGCCAAATATTCGGTGAAGTACTCCTCCGAATATTTGAAATAGTCGGGGGTGAAGCCAAACATATTCATCGAGACTGGCGTGTCCTCTGCCAGCGGAGTCTCCTGCTCGTTCTCATCCAAAAAGACGATGCGGCCGTTGCGACGTTCGATTTTGGTGCGCTCGACCATCGAGATGAGGTTGCCGTTGCCATCGACGCTGCATACGCCTCGCGAAACGGCGCCATACTCCGAGAGGGTATTGCGAATCTCGTAGCCTACCATGCAGTAGCGATTTTGCTGTCCGGCGACGCTCCGCAGATAGTCTCCCATTGTTTTGTAGGCGTCGGC
>JAQUZZ010000018.1 GCA_028691095.1 Alistipes sp.
GGGTATGAGGAGATTCGTAAAAGTGTGTTGGAGGGGAGAAGTTATTTTGGATTTGGGAAGACAAATTTTCTCTGTGCCTATGATGATCCGGAGGTGGCCTATCAAGCCGTAGCTCGAGAGATTAATCGTTCATCGCGTCGCAATCCTCTGATTTTGATTGCAGCAGGCCCTATGCAGGTGTTGGGTGAGGGGATCGCTCGTTCCAAGATGTCGAAGCGAAAGTACGTCACACTGATTTCGCATGGTCGATGGAATGATGTGCATGCGGGAAAAAATCGTGAACGCTACAAACCTTCGCATGAGGGGTGGGCCTATGAAGAGGTAGTAGGAACCTTTTCTACGCCGGCAGGTGGTTCGTTGACTTGTATTCATATTCATGACCAAAATGGTCGTGATCGGGATGTTGCCGGTAAGCCGTTGTTTGAGGGGTTGTATGCCAATCGTCATCGTTTCGACTGGATTCAAAGTTTGGAAATGCGCGACAAGTCTCCGTATCGAAAGGGGTGTTGGGACTGGCTTTATTCGAGATTTGAGTTGAGTGCCAAGGATCGAAGTCGTAATTTTGATATGTCCGATGCCGGAATGTTGATCTATGTGCTAACAGGTTCAGATTACACCTCACCCGACGTGTTGCGTGATTTGTTGGAACATCCGGTTGTCCGATAGGGGGGGCAAGAAGCGTCGAGCCTCAATAGAAATTTTGAAAAAACTTGTGTAGTTTGTCTCCACCAGCCTTACTCATGGGGAACTGTTTTCTCCATTATAGAATTGAACGAAACCTACGTTGCTTATAACAAAAGCGGGGAGAAAATATTTCTATTTTCTCCCCGCGGGGTGAATATTAGTTAGTATTAAAAAAAGAGGGGTTATACGTCTAAGGAGTAGCCAGCGCGATAATCGTAATGCAGCAATTTGGTAGCTTCCGGATCGTTCATGAACTTCTCAACGATCGGGTTCCATACGATTGGGCGACCCAATTGATTGGCGATATTGCCCAAGGTGCAAACGGTGCAAGAGCTGTGTCCTACCTCGACCGGAACGTTCGGGTCGATGCGTGAACGAACCGAGTTGATGAAGGTCTGGTAGTGACCTACTTTGGTTTCGTAGGGTACATTGCTTTGGTTCTCTTCCTTTTGCATCGCGAACTTCGGATCTGAGGCGATGTACTCGTCGCGGCAAACCTGGATCCATCCGTTTTCACCGTAGATCTTGACGCCCTGTTTTCCTCCGTCGAACTTCTGCTCGGTCAGGATGATGCCGTTGTCGTATTTGAACGTCAAGTTGTCGTAGTAGCTGTATCCGCCGGGGATGATCTCTACCGGGCCGTTGCCGTCCTTGCCGATTGCCCATTGTGCAATATCGAACATGTGAGCACCCCAGTCGGTCATCAGACCGCCACCGAGTCCTTGATACCAACGCCATGCGCCCCAGAGTTGCTCGTTCTGTTCGGGATCAATGGTGATCACCGGATCCAGATCCGAGTTGTAGTAGTATTGCTCTGAGAGCGGGCCGAGCCATTTGTCCCAATTCAGACCGGACGGAACCTCTTGTTTGGCGAGTTTGTAAGGAGTAGGTGAGGCTGTAGTATTGTCCCCCACACGACCGACATAGAGTTTGATGCGATTGATCTTTCCCAAAGCCCCTTCGCGTGCCAATGTGGCAGCCTGAACGAACTCTGCACTCGAACGTTGCTGGCTTCCCATCTGGAGGATGCGGCTGTATTTGCGCACGGCCTTCCGCAGTTGTTGACCTTCGTAGATGGTCAGCGTCATCGGTTTCTCCAGATAGACATCTTTTCCTGCTTTGCAGGCTGCAATGGCGATCAAGGCGTGTTGATGGTCAGGTGTGGCGATCACTACAGCGTCAATATCGGGGCGAGCCAACAACTCCTGATAATCCTCATAGAGATCGACCTTGCAATTTTTCTCTCCCTTTTCGGCATAGTATTGTTTGACCCGTTTCTCGAAGCGAGCGCGTTTGACATCGTAAACATCGCATCCTGCAACGATCCGTACTCCTTCAATGGTCTTGAAACCATTGAGCAGGTGCATCGCCTGCTGTCCCATACCGATGAATCCGATGTTGATTTGATTGTTGGCCGAGGTCTTCTTCGACTCCTTTTTTGAGGCTGTGGCTGCGGCCAATCCGGAGGGCATAAAGAGCGCTCCAGCTGCACCCAATGCCGAAACTTTCAGAAAGTCCCGACGAGAAAATTTTGATTCGCTCATTTTTGGTTGTTCGTTTTATGAATGAAATTGAAGTTCTGTGTTTCATTTCGGTGCAGACTCTTCGAGCCATCATGGATTACAAGGAAGAGTCTGATTCCGTTTCTCTATTTGATCGCTTTGTGTGCGATTTCTGGGGAAGAATACTACGCAAGATACGACTTTTTTGGAGATTCGCCATGCTTTTCTGAAGGTTTTTTCTCTCGCTTTTCTCTTTTTTGTCGATTTTACTGAAGGAAAAGGGGGCTCCGTTTGCCTGCACGCTTGCGAAAACGTGGTGCAATACGACAGGGTAGGGGCGCGGAGCCTATTTCGTTTTTCGGAGAAGATGCCGCGTCAGGAATTGACGTACTGGAACATCGTAGCGTTTCAGGCAAAGGTAGGCCAGCAGAATGCTCCCGCACACCAAGGCCACAGCGCAGGGGAGCGACTGTACAAAGGTGAGCTGCTCATTTTTAACCCAAGCGTAGTAGAGATAGATGAAGGGATAGTGCACCATGTAGAGCGGATAGGAGATGTCGCCTAAGAATTTACAGATTCGGGAGGTGAACGGATCGGTGGTCTTGCCCGATGCCCCCAGGTAGACCAAAAGAGGGAAGATCAGAACGATGCAGAGCGTGTCGTAGATTCCGTTTTTCCAGAGCGAGACCTCGCTCCCGATACGGGGCATGGCCAACAGTGCAAGAAGCATCAGACTGCAAATCCAAAAGGCTCCTTTGATAAATCGGGGACGAAAGAGGCGCGACAACAGCAGTCCGGCCGAGAACGAGAAGAGCAGACGCAAGGAGCCTCCGAGCAGATCGTTGGGTGTCCATGTAAATCCGACACAGAGATCGCCATAGGGGCCGAAAAGGGCAAAAAGAGCCAAGCCCACGGCCGCGCCTCCCACCAGAAACGAGAGAGCCCGTGTCGAGCAGCGACGAATCCAGAAGGCGTAGAGCAGATTGCCAAGGTATTCAAAGAAGAGCGACCAACTGGGGCCGTTCAAAGGGTACATTTCGCCTACACCCCGAATTTCAAAACCCGGAGTGGCCGGAATCAAAAAGAGATTGAGGAGCGTCGCCACCCCCAATAGCGCCAGCGAGACTTGCGACACATCCCACACCGAGCAACCTTGGGTGTAGAACATCACGGCTCCGAGTATTGCACCGAAGACGACCATCGGGTGCAGACGGATGAAGCGGCGTTTGAGAAACTCCCAGCTTGACATCTTTTTCCATCGGTCGTCGTAGGCATATCCGATGACGAATCCCGAGAGGATGAAGAAGAAGTCCACGGCCAAATAGCCGTGATTGATCTGTTGATCCAGATGCGAGGTGGCATAGGCCTCAAAGAGATGGAAGCAGACCACGATCAGCGCAGCGACGCCTCTCAGTCCGTCGAGAAGCGGGTAGTGGGGTTTGGTGTCTGCAAAGGCAGCGGCAGAGATCTTTTCCATGGGTTGATACGATGCGTTTCGCGGGAAGGCGTTGGGTGCAGCACTCCCTTAGAGTGACGCTAAAATCTCAGCAATGCGACCGCAGGCCTTCCCGTCGCCATAGGGATTGACCGATTGCGACATCTTTTTGTAACACGAGGGGTCGGTGAGCAGGGTCGAGACCTCTGCCACGATGCGTTGGCGGTCGGTTCCGACCAAGTGTACGGTTCCTGCACTCAGGGCTTCGGGGCGTTCGGTGGTTTCGCGCATCACCAACACCGGTTTGCCTAAGCCGGGAGCCTCCTCCTGGATGCCTCCGCTGTCGGTCAGGACGATGGAACTTTGTTCCATCAGGAAGACAAACGGCAGATACTCTTGGGGTTCGATCAGGAACAGATTCTCCGGCATACAACCCTCAAATGCCTCGTGCAGGGGGCGTCGCACATTGGGATTCAGGTGCATCGGATAGACAAAGTCCACGGTCGGAAATTGAGCCGTCAGCTCCTGAATGGCGCCACAGATCGCATGAAATCCCTCCCCGAAGTTTTCGCGTCGATGTCCTGTGATCAACACCATGCGTCGTCCGTGCTGGAGCCGTGTGAGGTCGTATCCGGCCTCTCGGAGCGTTACGGAGAGTGCGGTGTGGAGCGTTGCGTCGTTGCGGATCTGCTCCACAACGCAGTGCAGAGCGTCGATCACGGTGTTTCCGGTGACGTGGATGCGGTCAGATGGCACGCCCTCGGAGAGTAGATTTTCCCGAGATAGCGGGGTGGGGGCAAAGTGACAGATTGCAATGCGGCCGGTGATCTGCCGATTGATCTCCTCCGGCCACGGATTGTAGAGGTCGTGTGTGCGCAGTCCGGCTTCGACGTGGCCGACCGGAATGCGTTGATAGTAGGCCGCCAATGCCGTAGCGGTTGAGGTGGTGGTGTCTCCGTGCACCAATACAATATCGGGTTGCTCCTCACTGAGAATTCCCCGCATCCCCAGGAGTACACCGGAGGTGATGTCGTAGAGGTCTTGCCCCGGCTTCATCAGATTCAGGTCGTAGTCGGGATGGATGTCGAAGAGGCGCAACACCTGATCCAACATCTCGCGATGCTGTCCGGTGACGCAGACCTTCACTTGGAAGGGGTGCGTGGCGGATTGCAGGGTTCGTACCAGAGGAGCCATTTTAATTGCTTCGGGACGTGTCCCAAAAACCAACATGATTTTCTTCACGATGCTTGAGTGAGATTAAGGGAAGGTCGATGCTCGACGTTGAGGGGTTAGCGTTTGAAAATGCCGCAGAAGTCCAGAATGACGGCATCTTCGCGGTAAGGCAACGCCTTGAATTCGTTATGGGCGACCAGAAACGCCACAATATCGGCTTGATCGTAGGCCTCGCGGTAGGGAGTTAACTTGAAGACGGGGTGCTCCTGCACATTCGGTTCGACAATGAGATAGGTGGCGTCGTCACTCTCCATCACCTTCGAGGCGATGTATTTGGCGGGGCTCTCGCGTAAATCGTCGATGTTGGGTTTGAAAGCCAGTCCCATCAAGGCCACGCGCGGAGGTCGTCCCTGCTCGACTTTGAAGCGTTGGATGGCTTGTTTGACCTGTGAGGCGCACCAGAAGGATTTGTAGTTGTTGATCTCCCTCGATTTGGCAATCAACTGTGATTCGATCGGGAAATCTGCCGTCAGAAAATAGGGATCCACCGCGATGCAATGTCCTCCTACCCCACTTCCCGGTTGGAGAATCCGCACCCGCGGATGTTTATTGGCTAATTCGATCAACTCCCAGACGTTGATGCCCGCCTTGTCGCAGATGAGCGACAGCTCGTTGGCAAAGGCAATCTGTACATCCCGTGAAGAGTTTTCGGTGAGTTTGCACATTTCGGCCGTGCGGGCGTTGGTGGCGTGCAGCGTTCCCTCGACAAAGGCTCCGTAGAAGGCCTGCGCCTCTCGGGTGGAGGCGGCATTGATGCCACCGATCACCCGATCGTTGTGCACCAATTCATAAAGTACATTGCCGGGAAGTACGCGTTCGGGGCAGTATGCCACGGAGATGCGGTTTTCCAGTTCGGGACGTTGGGCGAAGATGAGTTGTGCCATCTTCTCGGTTGTGCCCACCGGAGAGGTTGACTCAATAATAAAGAGGTCTCCCGGCTTGAGCAGCTCGATCACCGAACGGGTAGCAGCCTCCACATAGGAGATGTCGGGTTCGTGATTCCCCTTGAACGGGGTGGGGACGACAACCAGATAGATGTCGCTCGGCTCAGGGCGAACCACGGCCTTCAGATGACCTTGGCAAACCGCCTGGTGCACCACCTCACGCAGTCCGGGCTCCACAATGTGGATTTCGCCCCGATTGATGGTCTCTACAATGTTGGGGTTAATATCCACCCCGGTGACATGTAATCCGCGGGAGGCCACGACAGCTGCGGTGGGCAGCCCGATGTAACCTAAACCGAGGAATAGGATCTTCTTCTCTTTCATAACCTTGATGCTTTGCCTCTCGCCAAAAATAGAGGTTCTGGATCGGCTAAGGTACGGATTTTATAGGGATATTCAGAGCCTTGGAACGAAAATAACCGTAGGGGTTTCCGTTGCCGCATGGTAAGGACTCCGCGGTTGGGCGACGGCTTGGGTCTTCTTGGTGTGGCGCGCTATGTTCGTGCACCTTGGTCGCCGACTATGTGGCGCGACGCCAAGGGCGGAATTAGGGTTTCGAGGCAGATGCGGAAGGGTTGCTTGGTAGATGGTCGAGGTCGTAATAGCGAGCCTCTATCGTTCCGTCGCGATGGAGGGTTACCACCTCCATGCCGGGTTTATCTTTTCCCAGGGGGCGTCCGGCGGCTCCGGTGACGATCATGCGTGTTTGCTGGTAGCGTGTCTCTACACAACGATGCAGATGGCCACTGAGCACCAGATCGACGCGATAACGCCGAAGCAATTCGAGGTATTTGGCGCGTTGTGCGGATGGGAAGTTGTCGTAGTTATCGGCCTCATCAGGGGTTTGGACGAAGAGGGGTTGATGACCGAGCAGAATTTTGACCTTACTACGGTTGTGTTTTTGGAGTTGCTGTTCGATCCATGCAAATTGCTCCTCCTCTTGTTGGGGCGTTCCGTCCTTGATGATCGGGGTGTTGATTCCAATCAGACAGCAACCGCGCGTCTGTAAGACGAAGCGATCGGCTCCATAGCGTTGACGGTAGGCCTCGACCTCCGCTTCGCTGGCGGGTTTTCCTGCTCCGATGTCGTGATTCCCGGGCAGCAGATAGAGGGGAATCTTCGGGTCTAAAAGCCGAAAGATCCGGTCGAATCCTTGCAGTTGAGCCGGCTCTCGTTTGTCGTGCACCAGATCTCCGGTGATGACCACGAAGTCGGGGCGTAGCTGCTCAATGGCCGTGAGTAGTTGCAGAATCTGTTGTTCTTCCTGCTGAAAGTCTCGATTGCCACTGTAAAATCCCAATTGAGGATCGGTGAGCTGCACGAAACAGAGCGGTTTGCGAGCCTCCAGCGGGCCCAGCAGCAGAAGACAGAGCAGAATCCATCCTCCGGTTCTCCATTTGTTCATTTTCTTCTTGTTTTCCATTTTATGCACCGTGCTATTTATTAGCAGTCAACCTATCGTTATATCCGACATGTGCCATGACCTAAGGGTATAACACGGTGTCGATATGCCTTTCTTCTCTTTTTAAAGCAATTCGGCTTCTTTTTTGTAAACCTTCCCTGCAAGACTCCCTTGCTTCAGACCGATCTCGGAGCGGGAGGAGCCTGTTGTTCTGTCATTTTTGGGGCGTTACACCTAACGAATCACGCTATGAAACATATTGTCATCATCTCTTCCAGTGTCCGAACCGGTCGGCTTAGCCATCGGGTGGCACTCTATCTGCATCGGTATCTGACCGAACACCAGTTGGCCGATGCGGAGATTCTCGATCTGAAGTCGTATCGTTTCCCGCTCTTTGAAGAGCGTTTCTCGTTGCAGGAGAACCTTCCCGATAAATTGGTGGATTTCACGGAGCGGTTGGTGGCCTCCGACGGAACCATTCTGGTCTCTCCGGTCTACAACGCCTCCTTTCCTGCCTCGCTCAAGAATGTGATTGACCTCTACCTCAATGAGTGGTATCATCAACCCGTTGCCGTGGTGTCGGTCTCGTCGGGGAAGGTTCCGGGTATTGCCACCGTGCAGGCCTTGCAGGCGTTGATGCTCAAGTTGGGAGCCTTGGTTGTTCCGCGACTCAGTACCGTGATTGCGGTGGATCAGGTGCTCAATGAGGAGGGGGAACCTCAGAATCCCGTGGCCTTTGAGGAGTTGATGCGTCCGATGTTGGACGAACTTCTGTGGCTGATCCAACAAACCAACGAATAGGCTTCACTATACTTCGCTGGGTAACAGGGATTGCAGGTGTTGCAAGAGACCCTGACTGGCATCTTCGAGCAGATCGAGCACCTGTTCAAATCCCGCCGCCCCGCCATAATAGGGGTCGGGCACCTCATGAGCGGAGCGGTGAACACAGAAATCGGTCATTTTGCAGATCTTGGCACGGCTCCTTGGTGGCATTTTGCGCCTCAGGTCGCGTAGGTTCTGGTCGTCCATGCCGATGACCAGGTCGAAACGATCGAAATCGGTCGCACGGATAGGTCGTGAAATCGAGGTAAGGCGATAGCCGCGCTGTGCAGCGTGTCGTTGCATCCGTGCATCGGCCGCTTCGCCCTCATGATACCCGATGATGCCCGCCGAGTCGATTTCGATCTGCTGTGCCATTCCGGCCTTCTGGAGTGTGTCGCGAAAGACCGCTTCGGCACTTGGGGAGCGACAGATGTTGCCTAAACAGACAAATAGAATTTTGTAGGATGGATTCATGACTGAAAGATCAAAGGATCAGATTGGGGGTGACGCCTTCATTCCCTGCTTGAGCCCCTATCGTATTCCGGTGTTTGCACACCCTTCCGAAAAATCCGACGTGCAAAAGAGAGGGTGTTTTGCACGTTGGATTTTGGAGGAGTGATGTTAGAGCTTCATGGAGAGCGGATGGTTCATCAATCATACGCTGAGTTTATTCGATCACCATATCAAACTGGTCACACGCTCCGGTGCGATGAGATAGATGTTTGGTTGAGGGAGAGATGCCGAAGAGGGGAGAGTAGGTCTTGACCTTGATGGTTTTGCCGTCGGGCATGAACTCCAGAATACGGAGCCATCCGTCGCCCCCGTTGCCTTCCCAGCCTCCGCCGAGTATTTGAACGTTGAACATCATTTGGTGTACCGGCTTCCCTTCATGATTGGGGTCGACCCGATAGGCCACCGATTGCTCAAAGGTTCCGGGTGTGCCGGTGTGACCACAGAGTACCAGACGAATGTTGGAGGAGGGTTCGATCAGTTTCTCCCAGATCTGTTCACCCCAATTAACGTGGGTGAGGGTATACCCCTCTTTTTGGATGCGATCGGCACTTCGTGCTCGCAGAAAGGAGTGAGTCATGAAGATCACCGTATGGTTCTGGTATTCGGGTTTTGCGGAGAGCTCCTTGGCCCACGCCAGAACTTCGTCGCGTGGTGCAAATTCGGAGGTGATTACCAGCAATTTGCCCCAGTGTGGATCGGTGAACTCAAAGGCCGCATTCTCCAACGAGGCCACTCCGTTGCGATTGGGGAAGGCACTGACCACCACATCCCGCCATGCGCTGTTCCGCTCAAAGGGAATGTATTCCGGAAAATGGGTCATGCCGTTCTCCGCGCGATGATAGCCGTAATCGTGATTCCCTGCCGAAATAATGTAGGGCACTTTGTGATCCAATCGAGCAAGAGCCCGTGAGGCCGACTCCCACATCTCGCGACTGGTCTGGTTGAGCATCTTTCGATTGCGAACGATGTTTTCGTTCTGCTCGACCAAATCGCCGGTGATGAGTACCGACTTAATATTCAGGTTCTCGATCTGGTCGGCAATCCAGGCCGTGCAGAGTTCAAAAATCGGTTGATTGATGTCGTATTTGGTGTATCCTTGCGGATCGCCCATCAGGATCATCGAGAATGAACTGGAATCGGTCAACGCTTGCGGATCGGCTCGATGTTGGGCCGACGTCGGGAGGGCGAGGCCTCCCAAGAGGAGCAGTAGGTAGATTGGAAGTAGGGTCTTCATCTTACGTAATCTTAAAAAAATTATTGAGTCCTTCCGTCACGGTGTATGCTTGATATACTGAAGCGTTAGTTGCCCATAAATAGCACGCTGCGCTTATTTTCGATCGCTTAGATGCATCTCATCCATGAGCACACCGGCTCCGGCATACTTCTCGATGATCCACATGACAAAACGAATATCGACACACACTGTACGTGCATATTTCGGATAGAAATAGATATCTCCCGACATCGACTCGCGGTTGCCGTCGAAGGCCAACCCGATCAGTTGTCCCCGTCCGTTGAGTACGGGACTTCCGGAGTTGCCGCCGGTAATATCGTTGTTTGTGATGAAATTCACGTAGAGTTCGCCGCGTTCGCCCCAGCGTCCCCAATCTTTCTGGGCAATCAGCGCGCGCATCTTGGGATCGACGCGGAACTCAAAGTCGTTCGGATTATACTTCTCCATATACCCGTTGATGGTCGAACGATAGCTGTATGCCACGGCATCGCGCGGATCCACCGCCTCGACTTTGCCGTAGGTGAGACGGAGGGTCGAGTTGGCATCGGGCGACTGTGGAATGCCCTGTGTGGCACGCATGGTGTAGAGTGCGTGGGTGTATAGGCCGTCGGCTTTGGTGACATCCACGCCACTGAGGTTGTCCGCTTGGTCGACATCCTCAGAGAAGGCTGAGGTGCTGACCGAGTTGGAGAGAGCCACCATGGGGTCGGCGAGAATCTCCTGGGCGGTACGAGGTGTGGCGAAGAAGTCGCAGAACCGAGTGAAGTCGGAGCAGAAACTCTGGTCGAAGGCCTCGTTGGCCAAGGCGTCGGTGTTACCCTCGTAGCGATCATATTGTGCGTTGAGGTAGTCACCCCATTTTTCGCGCGATACATTGCGGGTAAACAGTCGCATCATCTCACGGAAGAGCTCTTTGTCGGTTGGCGCATCATAGGTTTCGTTGGCACGACGGGTCATGTTGAGCGAATAGGCAAACTCTTTGTCTGCAATGCCGACGCGTTCGAGTTTCTCTCGTGGCATCCGATTGGCCAGATTGGAGATGCGGAATGCGGTCATCAGCACGTCGCAGGGGGTGACCCAGGTCTCTTGGTAGTAGTGTTTGTCGCGTACCGACTCTTGCCGTGCTGCATAACCCTTCTGAAGATCGGAGAGAAGCGATCCGAACTCCGCTTGGCGTTCGGGCGATGCTTCGATCCAAGCTTGCAGGCTCTTCTCTTGTTCCTGCTTGATCTTTACGACCTCATAGCGACGCAGACAGATGTTCTCCCATTTGGCATAGTCGGCATAGTTGGCCAGGTTGAAGTATTTGTCGCTGTATTTCAACCGTACCGCAGGGTCGGCTTCCATGTGCTTTTTGAGAATCTCCATGCGTTTGTGCCGCGCCTCGATGATGATCGGGTTGATAATCTGCAACTTCTGGTCTACGGCAAAGGAGGACATATAGCGATTGGTGCGTCCCGGGAAGCCGAGCACCATGGCATAGTCGCCTTCGTGTACCCCTTGGGTCGAAATATCGAGCACCTTGGTCGGATGAATCGGCACATTTGCCGGCGAGTAGGCGGCCGGTTTGCGTTGGGCATCGCCATAGATGCGGTAGAGCGCAAAGTCGCC
>JAQUZZ010000294.1 GCA_028691095.1 Alistipes sp.
GAAAAGCGACTTCCCACCGCTTGGGGGTATTGGGTGCACTGCTCCCAGGAGGGGTCGTTCACCGGAAAGAACATAATATCTTGATAGTCGGTGCCTCCGCATCCCGAGGCGTGGGTGTGACTGAATACGAGGATTCGGTCGTGGGAATAGTGGTATCCGGTGCTGGTGAGATAGGTGTCGGGGCTCAACTGTACCATGCCGAAGGGAGCTGCGGCCATGGGAATCACGCGGCCACTGCCTCCGGTGCCCATCATACATTGAACCAAATCCACCGGTTTGGTTTCGCGGGCGGATAGCGACGCTTCAGGGCTTCCGATCAATCCCAGTAGCAGTAGGGCGCATCCGGTTTGAATGAAGTGAGACATATTCACAAAGTTTTAAGCACAAAGGATTATTTCTTAGAGGATTTCTCCGCGGCTTCGGCGTCACGATCCAACAGGTAGTAGATGTTGTTGGCGATGGCGGAGGGGGGAATGAACATACCACCGTAATTTCCGGTTGTCGCATTGAAGGTGTCCGGGAAGCAGTAGTCGAAGGCTCCGCTCTTGTAGCGGTCGTAGGTCTCCGGAATATTGTGGGGACGCCAGTTGTCCTCGGTGTGGAGGTTCATCCAGCGGATGGCAGCGTGGGTGATACCGCGGTGGAACTTGAGCCAGTCGATCTGCGGATCGACCTCCTCCCAGCGGATTCCGCTTTGTACCGATTGCGAGAAGACGGCGAGCACCTCCCACTGTACATGATCGCGTACCCAGTTGGCAAAATACCAGTCGCTGGAGCTGAGCACCGGTTTGGTGTTGTAGAGCATGGGAATCTCTTCGGGCTCCCAGAGATGGGTGAAGGGAAGAAGGGTGCGGATCCAGTAGATGGCTTTCGCTTTGTATTTCGGATCGTTGAACTGCTCAAAGGCTTTGTAGTTTGCGATGGCGGCATGACCCGCAGCCAAGAGGTTGGCAGCATGGAGGGGTGTTTCCCAGAAGTCGCCTCCCTCGGGGCGCGTCATCTCCATGCAGAAGTCGATGCCCTTTTTTGCAGCGTCGATCAGGCGTTGGTCACCGGTTTCGCGTCCCAAAGCCAAGAGTTCACCGGCCGGAAGAATGGTGATGTCGAGGGCTGTTTCGCCATCGAGACCCATGGGTTCCACAAAGGAGGTAGCCACCTTGAAGTCGTCCTTCATGTAGTGACGGCCGTTGGGTTCAAAGGCAAACGAACCGTCGGCCTGTTGGAGGGCGAGCAACTGTTCTCCGCGCTGCACAAGACGCGCTTTGCGGGCTTCGGGGGTCTCAGGGGTTGCCGCTTTGGCCGAGGTCTTGGGTTGCAGAGAGGCAACCTTGGCTTTCAGCTCTTTGACCACTTGGCTTTTCGGATTCTCTTTCATGTAGCGTTGCAGAAACTCGGGAACCCCAGCACTGGCCTCGTTGATCGAACGTTGCACGACACCGAAACCATGCCCTTCGTGCCACAGGTTGGAGTTGTAGGCTCCGGACATGCGGTCGAGGGCATCGCGATAGGCCCATTTCGGGGTCGAGGGTTCGGGTAGACCGTGCCGTATCACCCAGTCGGTCACCACGTCGACGCTGTTTCCTTTGCTCAGCCACAGTTCGGCTTTGAAGCGGATCTTCTCGCCGATGCGCAGTTCGGGCGCGATCTGAGAGAAGAGTTCGTTCTCGTGACCTTCGACCGAAGCGTCGGGGATCATCAATCCCATGAGTTGGTTGTTCATGCGATCGACAAAGTTGGGGGAGGCAAAGACGGGTTGCGGATGCTGGGTGCGGTAGTTGAACCACCGTGCAGCCACGGCATTGGGATCCCAAGAGAGTCCGATGCCGTCGCCCTCATAACTGATGGCCATCAGCGGAACCGAGACTTTGTTGGGGTGGGGGGCTACCCGCAACGCCCAAGGATCTTTAAAGAAGTCGGAGCCACTGGTCCACTCCTCGTTGATGGCCCAGTCGACCCCCGGGAGAATTGCGTCGTCTTTCTTGATGCCGAACGACGATTCGCCCACTTTGAGCCAAGGGCCGCGCAGGTATCGCACATTGTAGTTGCCCGTAGCCGTCAGGTCGTAGTCTAAGGTAACGAAGGGTGAATCTTTGGGCAGCGTTACGGTCACCGTGCCCACGATGGCCGGTTCGTTGTAGGGATAGTGCATCCAGTTGTCGAAAGAGGTTCCTTGGAGCATCTCGCGCACCACCACCGCGCGTACCTTGAAGGTGAGACGTTCGCTGTCGCCCTCTTGGGTGTAGTCGACCGAGTCGGCCTCGAAGCGCATCGGAATATCCTGGTCGCGAATCATCAGCTCGCCCAAGTGATCCATGACGGCCATGAGCTTGCCCTCTGGGGTCTCAATCTCTGCCCACCCCCAACCCTTGATGCGTTTGAAGAAGTTGAGGGTGATCTTCGAGTTCTTGAGCGTGATGGATTCGTTGACATAACTACTATGCTTGTAGTGCGGGGTGAGGGAGGCGGTGGTGGGGGCAGCGGCATGCACGGAGCAGAGTCCGGTCAGTCCCCCCATCC
>JAQUZZ010000295.1 GCA_028691095.1 Alistipes sp.
AACCTTACGCGATGAGGCTCAACACGCCGGTTGTCCCGTTTGGGATTTCTTCGCCGTCGCGGGCGGAAATGCAGCGATGGAGCAATGGCAACAACTGGAGATGGCAGGCAACGATCGAATCCATCTGACCGCCACAGGCTATGCCCTGCAAGGCTCACTTTTCTATCAAGCCTTGATGGATGCTTATGCACAATATCATCAGCAACTCCTCTCTCCGCCACACGCCGAACCCGCAGGCGTCACCCCCATCGAACACTACACGGGAATCCTCACCCCATGATTCATGGCAGAGAGCGTCTCGTGCTTCCCCCAAAGCTCTCGAAAAGAGACCCCCTTGTCGGAGACCTTCGACTTGAGGAAAGGGCCGGACGGAGAACTCTCGTTTTTCTTCATTCCTTGACCCTCCAATATCCTCTTTCTAAGAGGATTTCTGATTGAAAAAAAGAAAATCCGATGCAATTAGTTCCGATTCCTATTTTTTTATTGTATTTTTGAATCCAAAGGAGTGTGCATCGGCATTTATTCGCGCGGATAAAATATTAGTAAACAACATCTTACCTATTTATTCCGTTCCGATTTAAAGAATCAACGGTGACGAAAATCATTAACTAATCGTTTGTCTTATGGAATCATCCGTTTTTCGCGATTACCTGAAGAAACTGAACCTCTTTGCGTTCTCGACCTCATCTTCTGCATTGTCGACCCCAAAAACGACAACCGCAGAGAAAAAAACTTCCACGCCGGAAGCGGTTTCAACCCCTGCACCCACTCCAATCGCTCCGAAAGCACCGGAGAAACCCAATACGGTGAGCCTATTTGCCGCAGATATTGTGATCGAAGGTTCGGTCTTCTCGGATTCGGATATTCGCATAGAAGGAACTATTCACGGCGATATTGAGTGCAAAGGCAACATCGAACTCAGTGGCTCGGTAACCGGAAATATGACCGGTCAGAACATCCTGATCACCGGAGCCAAAATCACCGGAGACATCACCGCAGCAGAGTCGCTCTATACAACAGATAGTGAGATTGTAGGCAATCTGTTCACCCAAACGGCCGACATCAATAGCTCGGTCAAAGGAGATATTACCGCCAGCCGAATGTTGGTCATTCGCAAAGCCGCATCGGTCAAAGGAAACATCTCCGCTGCCTCCATTTCGATCGAAGAGAATGCCTTGCTCGACGGTAGCGTATGCGTATATCAGGAGAATAAATAACGCTTCGCCTGTGACACATCGTGTATCTCTTATCCCCAAAGTACGACACTCGTTCGACGGAACGTGCCTCTCTTTGGGTGGATTATCATTGCGGTAAACTGCTGAAATATGCCCGATTTTTCATCCGTACTGGAACGTTTGAACGAATTGTTGTGTTACGACCCGTTGCACCCAATTCTCTTTTCAAGCGGTCTGTTTCTCTTTCTGTTTGCAAGTTTCGGATTCTTCTACCAATTCTTGCGAAGTGCAGAGTTTCTGCGGATGCTCTATGTAACCGCATTCTCCCTCTATTTCTACTATCTAACCAGCGGAACCTTTGTGTTTCTGCTGTTGGGAATGTCATTTTCAGACTTCACGATCGGCTATTTCATGTCGACCGCCCAACGAACGCGGACGCGCAAAGCCCTCTTGGCTCTCAGCCTGACACTCGATATAGGGATCCTTTGCTACTTCAAGTATACGAACTTTTTTATCGGGTTAGTGAATCATGCCACCGGAAACGACTTCTTTGCGTTTCATAATATCTTCTTGCCGGTGGGCATCTCCTTCTACACGTTCCAATCGGTAAGTTACGTCATCGACCTCTACAAACGTCGGATTCCACCGGCTGACCGATGGCTGGATTATCTGTTCTATCTCTCCTTTTTCCCCCAACTGGTGGCAGGCCCGATTGTCAAGGCTCGCGACTTCATGCCTCAAATTCGGAAAAATCCGATCGTCGTAACCCGCCAAATGTTCGGAACGGGGATCTTCTTGATCCTGTCGGGGCTCTTCAAGAAAGCAGTAATCTCCGATTATATCAGCCTGAACTTCGTCGATCGAATCTTTGACAATCCGTTGCTATACAGCGGATTCGAGAACTTGATGGGCATCTACGGTTATGCCTTGCAGATCTATTGCGACTTTTCGGGATATTCGGATATGGCGATTGGCTTGGCGTTGCTCTTGGGCTTCCACTTCCCCAAGAACTTCGACTCTCCCTATAAGTCGGCCACCATTACCGAGTTCTGGCGACGGTGGCACATCTCGCTCTCCAGTTGGCTCAAAGACTACCTCTACATCTCCTTGGGCGGAAACCGCAAAGGCAAAATCCGCACCTACATCAACCTCATTCTCACGATGCTCATCGGAGGACTTTGGCACGGCGCCGCCATCCGCTTCGTGGTGTGGGGGGCATGGCACGGGGTTGCCTTGGCCGTTCACAAATGGACGACACACCACTTCTCGTCGTTCCTGGTTATGGGCGCAGAGATGCCACTGTGGCGTCGACTGATCGGGGTGATCCTCACCTTCC
>JAQUZZ010000019.1 GCA_028691095.1 Alistipes sp.
GATTCCTGTTCTTTGGCAGACGAACCATTATTTTTATCGAGTACGTGTTGTCATCCCGTACATATCTTGCGTCGAGATATAAGGATACGGCAGCCCTATTTTCACTGTATTTTCACGATATTTTCACTGATTGTTGTGTAAAGTTGTAAATAATCGTGAAAAATAGCAATAGCAGAGTCTGAAAAAACAACGATGCACGTGGCGAAAATTAGGCTCTAATATGTATCACACACCTTATGTGTATTAGAATTAAGGCTATCATAATCAATAAGATACAAACTCTTAATAGGCATAAAAAAGACGTTCAGAATTTACGCTGAACGTCTTTGAATCTGGGCTCCTCAACAAGGACTTGAACCTTGGACCCCCTGATTAACAGTCAGGTGCTCTAACCAACTGAGCTATTGAGGAGTATTTCGCTTGGGGAGAGCTCGGTGTTTCGAGTGAGTTTGTTTCCCTTTTGCGAGTGCAAATATAAGTCAATAATTTTTCTCTGCCAAATTCTCTGCGTGATTTTTTTGACAAAATCATGCGCTTGGAGTATTCGTTTTTGTACAGAATAGAGTTCCTATTTGTGTGTCAGAAAGTTCCGTGGGACGATGAAAGCTCGGATAAAATGAGTATGAAGCCCCTGCATTTCCCAAGCCACACTCTATATGGCTTGGGATGTCTTATTTTTCTTACCAAAGAGTCGTTGGCATTTTAAGTGACCCCAAAGAATTATTTGACCCTTCCCTCAGAGTATATGTTTGATATACTAAGAGGTTGATTGATAATGAATAGAACTGTATACTTGAGAAAACGATTTATCGCTGGAAGATCGACTTGTATTTATGGATGAAGTAGACCGGGGTGCAACTCCAGGCGTGACAATAGCTGTTGATTGGGAAGAAGTTGTAGGGAGACTTGAAGTCGTCTTTCGGGTCGTAGACCTCCCAGAAGGTGTCGGCTCCGTTCTCCACCATGCCACCCCAGTAGGAGATGAGCAACTCGCGGGCTTGGTCGTCCATGCCGCATTCGATCAGAGCTTCGATCAGATAGTGGTAGGCGTATGGCGAGCCGGGGTAGCAGGCTGTGGAGTCGGAGAGTACAAGCTCCAGCGCACGCTGCCCCTCCTTGGGGGTGAGGGTTTTGGAGAGGATCATCCACACCTGCGACAAATGGGAGATCTGTCCCTCTGCGCCGGAACGAACCACGCCATTGCGCGCATCATAGAAACACTTGCGTGAGGCTTTGCGCATTGCTTTGAGTGCGTTGGGCCATTCGCTGACCTCTTTTTCGCGTCCCAGCAACCGAGCCAACTCATAGCTTTGGTCGAGGGCAAAGGTCATCAATCCCTGCATGGAGGCGTGACGGTCGAGTTGATCCTTCCAGTCGAAGACCAACCACCACGACGGCTGCTTCTGCATATCGTAGATGTCGTCTTTGAGGTAGGTGCGGGCAAATCCGATTTGACGCACCACCACGGGCCAGAGATCCTCGGCGGTTTCGCGGTCTCCCGTTGCTTTGTAATATTCGTTCAGGGCTACCCCGTAGAGTAGGCTGTAATCCATGCAATGTTGATGGGTTTGAGGCAGTGGGGTGGGGTATTCGTAGACCGTGGCGTGGAGCCATCCCTCTTCGTCGGCCAAGGCGGCAAGCAGGTAGAGGCAACGACGCGTCAGTTGATGATTCTGGTAGGAGTAGGTGTTGGCCAGCGATTCGAGGTAGAGATCTCCGATCCAGAGGCGTTGGTCGCGTTTGGGGCCATCTTCGTAGACGGTCTGCATACACTCCTTGAGGGTGGTGAGCCCTACGTCATTGATGCGTGCAATGCGCGGATCGGTGGAAGGGTCGAGGGGTTCGACGCGCTGCGTTGCAGACGTAACGGCCTTGAAGTCGATCTTCTCAAAGGTAAAATCGAAGTATGACTGTGCCAGCAACTCGATCTTCACATAGCGACAAGCCAGTCGACGAGAGAGGGTCAACGTTTCGGGAAGTCGCATGAGGGAGACGATCTCGTCCTGAAGCCAAGCGCGGCTTAATCCTCCGGGGTAGGGGTCGAACGGGGTGTTGAGCTCGGCCGGCATTTCGGCAAAGGTGAAGCGAAAGCGGATGGGGGCATCGGCCGGAAGTCCCATGTGGTTGACCCGAAAGGTGAAGTAGCCGGTGAGGTGCTCTCCGAAGTCGAGAATCACCGTTTTGCGAGCCTTGAAAGATTGGGTGTAGAGGGAGTCGATCGGTTCTCCGGAGGCCTCCATCCTCCAACCCTGAAAGGCTTGGGGATCTTGGACGCTCCGCACGATCTGTTGGGGGGCATGGTGGGTCTCGGAGAGTTGGGGCATATTGGCCGCCGCTTTCTGAAGCCACGCTTCGCGTTGGGTAGCGAAGGCGATCGGGGTGGAGGCGTCTTGAGCCTGAAGTTGGGGCGTGAGGCTTGCGCAGAGCAGGAGGCTGAGTGCCACCTTGCAGGTTAGTTTGTGAAGGGCTGTCATGGGTTTTAGGTTGAGTGATAAAACTACGGTATTTCGGATCGTAAGATACTATAAATTGGACAAAACAGCAAATCGAAACGCTATGCGGAGAACGGGTGTATGCTAATCTTCGCGTATACGAAGTGCTCGACTGGACTGGACTGGACTGGATTGGGATGGACTGCACGAAACGGAACTGAACGAAATTGGGGTGTTGTGAACGAAACAAAATTCGGGTGGTGTTTCGAGACTATGGATTCAGGGAGCCGATAACCATGTAGGGCTTTTTCTGAGGATCGAGCCATTGGAGTACCTCGATCACGAGGGGTTCGGTGACGGTGATACATCCGGCACTTCCCCGGTTCCATCCGCTCTCCAGATGGAAGAAGATGGCGCTTCCCTTGCCCGCACGGATCGGATGGGTGTTGTACTCCACGACAGCGGCATATTTGTAGGCGTCGTCGTCGCGTCGCAGATATTCAAAACTATGTGCCGAGGTGTTGCCCGTGATGAGTCGGTTGTAGTCGGGGTCTTGCGGATCGTCGACCCAGCGATGACTCTTGTCGACCACAAGATAGGGCCATTGCAGGGCAATATCCCGTGCATATCCGAATCCCATGCCCATGGCAAATGCACCGGCCGGTGTTTTTCCGTCGCTTTCGACCTTGGTGTCCCGTAGGGCGATGCCGGCTCTGCCGATGTTGGCGTGCACCAACGGAGCCACCTCCTGCCAACGACCGTTTTCGCGCCGTTCATAGCGACGGAAGGCACAGAGTACCCGTTGGGGGGTGTCGTTGTAGACCAAGATCAGTTGCCTACAGGAGTCCGGCAAGGTATAGTGTTCCGGCAAGAGCTGCGAGATCCATGCCTCGTGCTGCGCTGCATGGATAGCGGTTGCGATCTCTGTGTCAAGGGCGTGAATCCGCCTACGGAGGGGCTTGCGCCAAGCTGAGGCAGAGGAGATGCCTTTGCGATAACATGAGGCAGCCAATTTCAGGGCTTGATCCTCCGCGGCGACGCTCCCAAATCGTTCGCATAAGAGTCCGACGGCAATCCACTCGACGGCCTGATCGCTTCCGATCCATTGCGGATCGAGCCTCCCCGCGGGAGACAGAAGTTCGTAGTAGCGCGCAATGCGCAGATGATCCATCCAGGCCGAACCGTCGGTTGGGTAGGTGTGAGAGAGTAGTCGCCCAATGGGTAGGTAGCGGTCGGTGAGCTGTTCGGCAATCCAGCGAGCGATGACCGTGCTTTGCGTTGTGTCCAGTGTGGAGAGCGTCCACTGTTGCTCTATGGGTTCGGTTTGTCCCACTTGGATGACAACGCAAAGGTGTGATTCGCGGACGATCAGAGCGACTCGATCGCCCTCATTGCTGGCTCTGCTGCGTTTGATTTTCGGAAAGAGGGGGCGAAAGTTGAGACGCAGGGTGGAGTCGACCGATGAAGTCGTGGCGGTGTACATCGGTGCGACGAGCCGATGAAGCCGATAGGCAGCGGTGTCGGCAGCCGCGTTCCAGTACGTTTCGAGGGTATGACGTAGCGTGTTGAAGGTAAGCGTCTCTTGGGTGTTAGGAAGAGATTGTTCCGGAAGAATAAGGTGTAGCACGGGGCGACCCGATAGGGGGGTGACCACACCGAGCAGCCAGCAAATCCCAAATCCTACAATATAGGTGCGAGGGTGTCGCATAACGGATGCAAGACGCGAAAGGTTCATAAGGCGGGACAGTTTATGCTTGGGGTTCGACGGTTTGAGGCTCCTTGGTACTGACCACACAGGCTGCCATGGCATCACCCGATACATTCACGGCGGTAATCAGCATATCCAGCGGTCGATCCATTGCAATAATCAGTGCGATGCCTTCGGCCGGAATCCCCACCGACACCAAGACCAGCATCAGTACGGCCATGCCCCCGCTGGGAATGCCGGGTGTGCCGATGGAGGAGACGGTGGTCAGTAGAACGATAGAGAGCATCTGTGCGAGTGAGAGGTCGATTCCCATCACTTGTGCCACGAAGACCGTTGCAATCGCGTGGTAGCAACTGGTGCCGTTCATATTGATGGTGGTTCCTGTGGGTAGCACAAAGGAGATGACGTTGTTCGGCAACCCCAGCCTCTGCATTTGGGCAATGTTGAGGGGTAGACAGGCGGCACTGGAGCACGAGGTGACGGCCAGCAGTTGTACCGGAAACACGGCGTGCAGAAACGCCTTGAGCGGAGTATGTGATAAGAATTTGACAATCAGCGGATAGGCAATGAAGAGAATGATCGACAACCCCAAGATGACCGTGAGGGCATAATAACCCAGAGCCAAGATCAGGTCGGCGTCGCCTGCGAAACTGACCACCAGATCGGCCATCAGAGCGAAGACGCCCAGCGGCGCGAACCGCATGATGTACTGTACGAGTTTGAGAATCACATCGTTCAACGCGTTGATCAGTTGTTTGATCGGGGCGCAAATGGTACTACCCACCGCCACCATGGCAACGCCAAAAGCGATGGAGAGCAAGATGAGTTGCATCATCGCCGTGTTGTCGCTGGCCGCTTGGAGAACGTTTTCGGGTACGAGGTTCACCACTGCATCCAGAGGCCCTTGCTGTTGGAGGGCTTGTGCGTCGGTTTCGCGTTGAGCGACAGATTGTTCGTAGCGGTTACGAAAGACCTCGGTCTTCTCTCGGGGGAAGACGTTGCCCGGCTGAATCAGGTTGACGACGGTCAGTCCGATGAAGATTGCGGCAACGGTGGTAATCAGATAGAGCCATAAAGTCCGGAGGCCCAAACGTGAGAGATGCTTGACATTGTCCAGATTGGTGATTCCGTTGATCAGCGAGACGACCACCAAGGGGATCGCAATCAATCGCAGAAGCCGGATGAATATCGTGCCCCAAGGTTTAACCCAATGGGTAACCACCGTTTCGTGGCCTGTCTGTACTGCCGCAAATCCTAACGCTACACCTCCCGCCATACCCAATAGTATGACAATATACAAAGGCAGTTTCTTCTTCAATTTCATCTTTTTCGGTTCCTGATCTTCCGATGCCCTTGCGGGGCACCATTTGGTCGTATTTTTGACTCTCTCGCTTCGGAAGCGATCTACAAAAATAGAATAAATCCCTCGGGCTTCCATTCGGGAAGCGCAAAACCCGCAAGAACTGTTGGTTTATTTTCTAATCCATCTTAATTTGTTAAAAAACAATCATAAAAAAGGATTTCGCGCGACCGATACGGACACAAAAACTCCCTGCCTTACGAATCGACATCGCAAGACAGGGAGAGGAAGGGGTGGCGTGACCGCGTCCAAGCGCAGCGTGCTATTTAACGTGTGGTCGATAATTGCAACTATCTATCATGTATATTATTACACCTCATGCAGCGTTGCAATTATCGACCACACGTTAGTGCTGTTTTTTAAACAGCACGCTCCATTCCTATTATCTCCCCTAAATCCCCTCTTAAAAGAAGAGGGGACTTTGTCGCAATTTGTGTCACAAATTGCTCCTCAGCGGTATGATGAGTTCGAACAATTTTCGAACTCACGTTATTTATTAGCCCTCAACACATCGGTATATCCCATAGGGGCTCAATCATTCTATGATTTGCCGGCGGCTCGTCGTTGGCGTAGGATGCGTGCCGTATCGGAGAGCAGAATCACCGCACCGGCAAGAATGGCCGTATCTTTGATTACCAAACGTCCGGCTCCCGAGAGTAGGGGGAATCCCGACTCCCCGCTGCCCAGATCGGGAACCCACACCTCCGGTGTAGTCACCAAAAAGGAGAGCGTTCCGAGGGTCATGACCACGGCCAAGAGCTCTCCGATCAACCCCACATGCTTCCAGAAAAAGCCAAGGAAGGTCAGGATGCCGATGCTCATGATGAGCAGTCCCAGTCCGTGCGAGAAACCGTAGGTGTTATTCTGTTGATGCCAAGCCTGTTTCACGGGATCGAGTTCACCCTCTTTGAGTTTGTACTGTTTGTATTCGGGGGCATCATTTTGATAGAAAAAGCTCATAAACGGGCTATTGGCCACGAAAGGCACGATGCCTTCGGCTTCGTAGTTCCAGAATTTAAGGCCTCCGATCCAGACGAAGATAATCAGGATGGCGACACGAAGAAGTCCTAAACCAAAGCGGTCGAGCGAAGAGGCCAAGCGCAGCGCTTGGTCATACAGTGCACAGATTTTTGTTTTCATGCGAATGCGGATTTGGGTTATGCAATTTGTAGTGAGCGATTCCGTGACAAAGCGAAGCAGCGCGGAATACGAGGACAAAGATCGGGCATTCGGAGGAGTGGGGCGATAGCAATTTCTCGATAAGAGTTGGCTATTTTTCCCCTTGAGACGATTTTTCGCGCTGCCGGAAGGTCGAGATGCTCTCCCCTGTCATCTTCCGAAAGAAGCGACTGAAGGTTGCCAGATCCTCGAAGCCGAGCCACAACGCAATCTCTTTGACCGGTTTCGAGGTATAGAGGAGCAGCCGTTTGGCTTCGGCCTCCAGGCGTTGATGAATCACCTTCAGCGGAGAGGGTAGCCCGTAGGCCGTGAAGCGATGGGTGAGGGTTTTGGGAGAGCGATGCAGTCGATCGGCATACTCCTGCACCTGTTTCAACTCCCGAAAATGGTCGTCCACCAGAATATAGAATTGACGAATCAAGTCGAACTGTTCTTCGTCCCCCGGCTCAAAGCCCAGATGATGGCGCGCGATGCGTGTGCAATGGATGATAAATTGTTTGAGGGCTATGCGGAGCATCTCCTCTTGCAGGTTATCCTCGACCTCAAATTCGTCGCGCATCGCCGCAATGAGGCTCTCCAGTCGTGCCTGCTCTGTGGTCGAGAGTTGGAGTCGCAGCAGCCGTGCACTGCCGTGAAAGAGGAATCCATTGCACGAGACCTCACTGTCGTGGCCGTAGATGCAGTAGAACACGCTGTTGAAGAGCAAGAAAAGCACTTCGCCCTCGACATGACGGAGTTGCAGGTGGTGTAGGGGCGTGAGCGAGATCACCTCACCGGCCGAGAGTTGGGTCTCCACTTGGTCAATCTCCAAGGTCACCTCCCCGTGTCGTACCCAGATGAATTTGTAGAGATCCGTGGCCGTCAGTAGTTTCGATGAGGGGTCGAGATGATCGGTGAGCACCATTTGGGCTTTGAGCCGATTGGTAAAGGCATACTCCATAATATGAGGTTTAGCGGGCTTCAGCCCATCATGCGAAACCCATAAGAGATCTTATTCGTATTTTTCCCGTGAACGTAACGTGAGTTTCCCGAATTTAAAACGTAATGGTTCGATGGGGTTCAATCCGTGAAACACCCCTTAGCGTAGTATTAAAATCGCATCCGTATCACTTTCCGATCGGGCTTCCATGCAATCTGCATCGTATGATACCTTTGCGGTCTGATATTCCCCCGAGGCAGGATTGTACCACTGAGCCCTTTTAAATTGATGCTTGGTTGGGTTTTTTAATCGAACATTTTGAGGAACAGGGGTGTAGACGAGAATCAATCGCTGCTGTGAGTCAGCCAATACCATGATGGTTTTCAGTACGTCATTATCGTCTTTCGGCACCCCCAATAGATCGGGAGCAGGGCGGAGACTCCACCACTTGAATTTACTGAAAAACAGATGTAAATTTCCAATTTGGGTGCTGGCTTTACTATGAATCCCATCTTCCCAATCATATTGGGATGGATGTTTCATGCCATGGTTGAAGGATTTTTCCCCTACGCGCAACCACGGCCATGTGCTCCATGCACCGTAACCCACTCCGGCTACCGGAGCGCTGAAAATGCTCCACAATACACTTTTGCGTACTTCATAATCATTCTCTGTCTTGCCTTGTGCCTCATATACAGGCTCTGTGTCGATGAGTGGGCGTGGCGTGATTCGAATCCAATTTGTCACGACGGGCCCCTGTGTTTTCCACCGTACCTTGGATTCGGAATTGGAATGTCCGGTCTGGTAGGATATCATATCGAGCCACTCTTGGGAATCGAAGTCGCTTCCATACCATTGACCTCCACCCGCATGGAGTGTCACCACACCTTGGCGACGCTGGGGATCTCCAAACACACTTTGCCCGATGTGATTCCATTTTGCCTGATTTCCACCTGTGAAGTTTCCATCACCACCCAAAATCCAGATCACATGAAAGGCGTCATAACGGGCTTTGATGTATTCCGCCAATTTGATGGCACTCTCTGTCGGTAGGCCATATCCTGGGTTTATTTTTCCCGGATAAGCCCAGAGCATTACCGGTGATGCAACCAACCCCGCTTGGTTGATCTGTTCTATTTTTCGATCCAGACGCTGAAAAAAGAGCGGGTTTACTTGGAGGAGCTCCTCTCCAGTAAAAGCGGGGGGATTGAGCTCCTCGGCGGGGAGGCCTCGCCACTGTGTAGTTACAAATTGAATGACCGTGTAATGATTGTCGACCCGATGTTGCAGGTATCTTGCCCATTCTTCGTCCGTGGAACGCATGGCTCCATTCCATGTGGTGCATCCTAAGTAGAAAAAAGGAGTCTGGTCTGCATAACAGAAGTGATAATCGCCCAGACGGTGGATGATTTTCCCTTTGGCATAAATCGGCAGAGGGGATGGGTTGCGTTTGCACTCAAAACTTCCTTGCTGATGATGCAGTGCCTTATTGAGCGTGTCTGAACAAAGCGTGCGATAACTCCAGCGCCCTCTTTGTTCGGGCATAAACCGGATTTTCCAACAACCCTCTCCATCCCAGAATCCGGTCTTGCGAAACTCCTCCCCTGAGGGAGAGATGAAAATAGCCTCCAAGCTCGCGTCATACAACGGATTGACATAGGCTTTGGAACTGTGAAAGGTTAACTCAAGACACGACCACTGCATCGCAGTAGGATGCTTTGCTGTCAGCGTAGATCCGCAAAGACAACTCAAGATTAAAACAAGACTTTTCAGAATAGAACGATTCATAAGGCTGATTTTATGGAGTGTCGAGTGTGTTTGGGAGGGTCTCACTGCGTAGGTCTGACCGTCTATGGGATGGATTGAGCCGAGTGAAGTACCTCCCTCTCTGTAAAAGTAGTTAAATATTTCCATTTCCAAGCGGGTTACCTAAAAACCGGAGCGATCCGTCAGAGTCTTCTCTGACGGATCGCTCCGGTTTTGATGCGGCGAACGGCCGGTGTACTATTGATTCATGGTCACCAACAACTCCTCGTTGGAGCGGGTTCCCTCCATCTGTTTTTTAATCATCTCCATGGCCTCCGTAGAGTTCATGTCGGAGAGGTAGCGACGCAGGATCCAGATCTTCTGTAATACCTCTTTGCGCACCAGCAGATCTTCGCGTCGGGTTCCGGAGGCCAAAATATCGACGGCCGGATAGATGCGTTTGTTGGCCAATTTGCGGTCGAGTTGAAGCTCCATGTTTCCCGTACCTTTGAACTCCTCAAAGATCACCTCGTCCATTTTCGATCCGGTGTCGATCAGTGCCGTAGCAATGATGGTCAACGATCCCCGTTCTTCGGTATTTCGTGCCGCACCGAAGAAGCGTTTGGGTTTGTGCAGCGCATTGGCATCCACACCTCCGGAGAGTACCTTTCCCGAAGCGGGCTGCACCGTGTTGTAGGCACGCGCCAATCGGGTGATCGAGTCGAGAAGAATCACCACGTCATGACCGCACTCCACCATTCGTTTTGCCTTTTCCAGCACCATCTCGGCCACCTTCACGTGACGCGTTGCTTGTTCGTCGAAGGTCGAAGCTACCACCTCGGCTTTGACGTTGCGTGCCATCTCGGTGACCTCCTCCGGACGCTCGTCGATCAACAGCACAATCAGATAGACCTCCGGATGGTTGTCGGCAATGGCATTGGCAATGGATTGCAGCAACATAGTTTTACCCGTCTTGGGCTGTGCCACGATCAATCCTCGTTGTCCCTTGCCGATCGGACAGAAGAGGTCGATCACGCGGGTGGCAAGCACGTTGTGATCCTTTCCCGTGAGATTGAACTTCTCCGAGGGAAACAACGGGGTCATAAACTCAAACTGCACCCGATCTCTGACCTCCTCGGGTCGCAAGCCGTTGATCTTATTCACCTTGACTAACGGGAAGTATTTCTCGCCCTCTTTGGGAGGACGGATGACGCCTTGCACCGTATCTCCGGCCTTGAGTCCGAAGAATTTGATCTGTGACGGAGATACATAAATATCATCCGGAGAGTTGAGGTAGTTGTAGTCAGCCGAGCGCAGGAACCCGTATCCGTCAGGGATCAGCTCCAATACGCCTTCGCCTTCGACCGTTCCTAAAAATTCGTCGCGGGCTTCTCGTTTCTTGTTGTTCTTGAAGGTACGCGTAGGGGTTGTGCTCTCCGCAGGACGCTCTTGCGGGGCAATTTCAGGTAGTGGTGTCGGTTGGTCGAGAATCTCCTCGGGGAGGTCGATCAGATCGACCGGGGGCAAAGCCTCGGTGTCAATCTCCCCTTCGGGAAGATGTGGCGTGGCGGAAGGGGTATGGAATGCCGGGTGTGGCGTTGGGGATGCGAACCGATTGTTGTAATGGCGGTCGAAGCGATTTTTCTCCGGACTGGCCGACGGAATGGAAGGCGTGGGGCTACCTCCGGAGGAGGGCGTCGAGGGTTTGGTTAAGGGGAGTTCGAGTTGATGGGATGGCATTGCAGCCGCTCTGCCCGATCGTTC
>JAQUZZ010000020.1 GCA_028691095.1 Alistipes sp.
ATGATCGAAGATCTCCTCCCACACACTCTGCACAATCTTGTAACGGGGACGGTAGATGCCGGTTGCCAGAACCGAAGCACCCGGTTCGAGATGAATGTAGTATCCCGCATACTCCGAATGTTTACCCCCCGGGCAGATGTACGTTCCCAGATGGGTCTTATAGGGCGATTTGTCGGTCGAAAAACGGACATCGCGATAGATGCGATAGGTCGCATCCTTGGGGGTCAACCCTTTGACTCCCGGGTCAAAGCACGAGATTCCGTCGATCAACTCCTGCACAAACGACATAAAATCACGTTGCACCTCCGCATAGAGCGGACGATGCGCCTCAAACCAATCGCGCGTGTTGTGGTCGCGAAGTTGGCTCAAAAAATCAAACAGACGATCCATTTGTTCTCTCTTCATAAGCACCTTTTGCTATCTCGGGGAAGACCCCTCCAACCGACTCCCAAAGTTACGCGGGATCTTCGGAATTTCAAAACGGCACACGGATTGCCCCACGGGAAGCGTGGTTTTTTTCTTAAAAAGTATTACCTTTGAACCTTATCTGAACAGTCCTGCTCTGGACAGAAGCGTTAGGCAGTCGCCAAGGCCGATCGATCGGTCTCAGCGACTCGGGCAGAGGCTGCAAGTATCCGAACACGAATGGCACGGAAGTGCTTAAGACCCACGATTATGGTAGATTTACGCAAAAAGAGTCTGTTGACTCTCCTCGATTTCACCACCGAAGAGATCGGTTATTTATTGGATTTAGCCGCACGGCTCAAAGCCGACAAAAAGGCAAAATGCGAACGAAAACTGCTGCAAGATAAGAATATCGTTCTTCTCTTTGAGAAGGATTCGACGCGTACCCGCTGCTCCTTTGAGGTGGCAGCCTACGACCAGGGGGCACGGGTGACCTACTTGGGGCCCACCGGATCGCAGATGGGCAAGAAGGAGTCGATCAAAGACACGGCTCGCGTGCTGGGTCGCATCTACGACGGCATCGAGTACCGCGGCTATGAGCAGCAGATTGTGGAGTGTCTGCGTCAGGAGTCGGGGATTCCGGTATGGAACGGACTGACCAATGAGTATCACCCCACCCAAGCGTTGGCCGATATGCTCACCCTGCGTGAACACACCCAAAAACCGCTGTCGCAAATCAAATGGTGTTTCTTGGGCGACGCCTGCAACAACGTCGGCAACTCACTGATGATCGCTTCGGCAAAGATGGGCATGGACTTCCGTGCCGTCTCTCCCGCCTCGTGCGCACCGAACGAAGCCTTGGTTGCACAATGCCGTGCCTTGGCCGAACAAAGTGGCGCCCGCATCACACTGACCGAAGATGTGGCCGAAGGGGTGCGCGACTGCGACTTCATCTACACCGACGTGTGGGTTTCGATGGGTGAACCCGATGAGGTGTGGCAACAACGCATCAAACTGCTACAACCCTATCAGGTCAATCGTCGCGTCTTGGAACTCACGGGAAATCCGCAGGTCAAATTTCTTCACTGCCTGCCCGCATTCCACAACTTGGAGACCGTCGTAGGCCGTAAGATCTACGAAAAATTTGGGCTTTCGGAGTTGGAGGTCACCGATGAGGTCTTTGAATCGGCCGCTTCGGTCGTATTTGATGAAGCAGAGAACCGCCTGCACACCATCAAAGCCGTCATGGTCGCCATGCTCGGGGACGAGCTGTACTAACCGCGCTCCGCACGCATGATCTTCAGTCGCTGATTTCCAATTCTCCCCCTCCTATGGATCCCACACAGAAGAAAAGAAAAGCATTTCCCTCGGCCAGCGATCTACTCTCCGTATTCGGAGTCTATTTTGCCGCCACGATTTTGTTCAACCTTCTGGGAGGCCTCCTGTCCAAAGTAGGGATGGAATCCTTGGGGTTACGCACGTTCAGCGTCTATGTGCTCGCTTTCCTCACGACCATCGGGTACGGAGTCTTGTTATGGCGACTGCGCACAGGCTCCTCGCAACGGATCCTGCATTTGGGATTGAAAAAGTGCAGCCCCTCTCTCTTATTATGGGGCATACTGACCGTGCTTGCCACCACGCTGACCCTCGAACCACTCCTCGACCTGCTTCCGCCGCGATGGATCGAGTGGCTGAGCAGCCAAATGCAGTTGGGCGGATGGATGATGGTGACCACCGTGGTGGCGGCACCGATACTGGAGGAGATTCTCTTTCGGGGCATCATCCAGGGCAGCCTCACCCGTCGCTATGGGGCGTGGCGCGGCATTCTGATCGCCTCGGCACTCTTCGGGATCATTCACGGCATTCCACAGCAAATTCTCAACGCCTTTTTCATCGGGGTGATTTTGGGTTTCATCTACGAACGCACCGGCGCTCTGTTGCCCGTGATCCTCATCCACGGCTTCAACAACGCCCTCTCCTACTCGATGTGGCTCCTGAGCAACGAGAAAATCGTCTGGACACGCGATATGATCGACAACGACACCCTCTACGCTATCATCTATGGCGTGGCAGCACTCCTCTTCCTGCTGGGATGGGGCGTGATGATCCGCAGTTGGCGACGCACCCCCGTGCCCTCCCCTCAACCCACCGATACAGCGTCCGCGATCCCCGTGCAAAAAACGCAAGATTCACCCTCCAATTCATAATATAACGGAACGAACTACGTTGTTTACCCAGAATCGTTGTATCTTTGTCCTTCAGGTGGAGCCAAAGCGTCGCGTGCAAGAGTTATGAAAATTATATATAGATACTACATAGGAATAGGCGTGTTGGCCTTGATGCTCTCCGGGTGTCAGCGGTTCAGCAATCCGTTTGCCGAACGCAACCTCCTGTTGGCCGAAGCTGGAGGCGAAAAACTCTACCAGCAAGATGTTGCTGCCATCTTCACCCCCGGACTCTCGGCCGAAGATAGCCTGAAGCTATTGCGCTCCTATGTCGATCAGTGGGTCAAGAAACAGATTAAGGTGGCGCAAGCCGAGCAGATGTTCCAAAGCAGCCAGAAAGATATTGACCGCTTGGTGGCCGAATATCGCAACTCCCTGCTGACACACAAAGTCGATCAATACTACGTCGATCACTACCTCGACACCCTCTTCACCGACAACCAAATTGCCTCCTATTACAACCAACACCTCTCCGACTTTGTATTGGACAAACCGGTACTCAAGGCGCGGATCGTTCGGCTACCCCGTCGCTCGGATCAACGCAAAACGGTGGAGGAGCTTCTGCTCTCCCCGCGTGAGGAGAGCTATCAAGACTTGGTGGATCTCTGTCTGAAAAACGATCTTGCACTCACCGAGCTCTCGCAGTGGACCGAACTCTCCAACCTGATCGGGCAACTGCCCATCTCCTCTCGCGACTCGAACGATGAACTGCTGAGTACCGAACGCATCCATCGCTTCGAGACCGACGAACAGCTCTTCTGTGTGCGCATTGTGGCCTTGCGTCGCACCGGAGAGTATGTACCCTTGGAGAGTGTCACGGAGGCCATTCGTCGTGTACTATTCAATCAACGCAAAGAGGAGATCATCCGTGGCGTGGAGGACAGCCTCTATCGTCGCGCCCTCACCGAGAAGCAGATTGAGGTCTTCCTTCTCGAAAACGACTCCCTCTCCCAGTAGAGAGAGCCGATTATTAGCCTAACGAAAACCAAATGGGTCGCGGATCTACGCACCGCACCGTACAGAATACTAAGCAAACAAACATGAATTGGAGAAAAGCAACGGGAACCGTAGCGTCCTTGATCCTTATCCTTGCAAGCAGTGCGCCCTTGAGCGCTCAGACCGAATTAGTGGCTGACAAAGTGGTGGCCGTCGTCGGTAACTCCGCCGTCCTCTATTCGGAGGTGGAGATGATGCGTCAAGCCCTCTTAGAGGAGCAGAAGAGCTCAGGGTATACCTCAGACCGCGATCCGATGGGCGAAGCGTTGGAGAAATTGATTATTCAGAAGGTGCTGTATAATCAGTCCCAGATCGACTCCATCAAGATTGCAACCGATCGCATCGCAGAGGCTGTACAGAAAGCCTTGGATACCGAGATCGCGCGTCGCGGGTCGGTGGCTGCCTTGGAGATGTTCTATCACAAACCGATCTTCAACATCCGAGAGGATCTGCGTACCCGCTACCAAGAGGCCAACTATGCCAACGAAATGGAGAACTCCATCAAGAGTAAGGTAACCATTACGCCCGGGGAGGTGGAGAAATACTATCGGCAGCTGCCCAAAGACAGCCTTCCGGTGATTCCCGAACAGTATGTCTATGCTCAGATCTTGCGCTATCCCGCGTCGGTCGAAAATGCGAAACTCCGCGCACAGGAGCGTCTGCTGGAGCTGCGGGAACGAATCATTAAGGGGGAGAAGTTTGAAACCTTGGCGCGCATCTACTCGGAAGATCCCCAGTCGGCGATTCGAGGTGGCGATTTGGGTTTTATGACCAAAGAGATGTTGGTCGAACCCTTTGCCAATGCCATGGTGCAGCTCAAACCCGACCAAGTCTCCGGTGTCGTGCGTACCGACTTCGGCTACCACTTGATTCAGATGGTCGAGAAGCGAGGCAATGAGTATCACACCCGCCACATTCTGCTCAAGCCCCAATATACCCAAAAAGATCTGGAGGTTCCTTATGATCTGCTGGACAGCCTCCGCAAAGAGATCGTAGCCGGAAAAATCACCTTTGAGGCGGCCGTCGAGAAGTTCTCGGAAGATCGCTACTCGAAAAAGAATGGCGGCATCGTCTCCAACTTGGAGCAGCTGGAGTTCTATTACCGAGGCATGGTCGATCCCTCGGATGCCTCAGTAAAGTTCTTCAAGGAGTACCTCTCCAAGGAGGACAATGCCGAGTTGAGCAAGCTGAAGCCGGGCGAGATGTCGCTCCCCTATGCGGCTCAAGACACCCATGAGAATCTGATCTGCAAAGTAATCCGCCTGCAACAGGTGATCCCCACCCATAAGGCCGACCTCAAGGACGACTACAAACATTTGGAGCGATTGGCCTTGGAACAGAAACAAGAGAAGACCTTTCAGGCATGGTTGGGTACAAAGATTGACGGAATGTACATCCGCATCGATGCCGATTTTCAGCACTACCAATTTGTCAACCCGGCACTGCGCAAGTAATCGCCTTTGTCCGACCGCCCTCATTGTGCGGGCCATGGAACAAGGGCAGAGATTGAGTTTAGATTGTGTGAGTCTCGATTCGTGAAACGCCTCGGTCAAATCGCCTCCCGACCGAGAGGGGAAGATGGGGAGGATCTCGATTCATGAAACGCACGTTAAATACGATTGTTAGGTGATTCAGAAACAACGATTATGGGGAGTCATAATAGCCGCTACGCTTTGGTGTGGCGGCTTTTCCCTGTCCGGACGGCAACCTGAAACAGGTGCCCCTCACCCGGCTTCTGCGGCGGCCAAACCCGCCAAACCCGCAACACCCCCTGCTTCCACTCCCACAGCTCCACCCAGTACGCCCGCAGCCGCAACCCCTTCGGGGACACCTCCCGCTGCAACGCCCCCTGCCACCCCCTCCGGTAATGCGGAATCCAACCCGCAAACGGCCACCGTCGATTATCGTGCCGACGTCATGACCAGTCTACGGATTGCAGACTCCACCGCACTGTGTTTGGTGGGACACGTCGTGTTCTATCACAACGGAGCCGTAATCACCTGCGACAGTGCCATCCGCTACAACGATCGAATGATGGACTGCTACCGCAATGTGGTGGTGAACAAAGACAGCACCTTTGTCTACGGCGACAAGGCAACCTACAACGGATTGCTCAACGAGGCGCGCATCTACTCCCCGATGATTAAGATGGTCGACAAAGATGCGACCTTCTATACCTTCAACTTCATATACAATACCTTAACCAGTATCGGGCGCTACTTTGGCGGTGGCGTGATGACCCAAAAGGAGAATCAGATGGAGTCCTACGAAGGCTACTACTACTCCAAGACCCGAGAGTTGGAGGGAATTGATCGGGTGCAAATGCGCAATCCGCAATACCGCATCAAGTCCGACTCGGTCACCTACAACATGGATAGCGAAGTGGCCACGTTCAAAACCGTCTCCTACATCTGGAACGACAAAAATGAGTTTCTCACCGCCCAACGCGGTCGTTACGACAACAAAGAGCAGCAATACACCTTCACCGACAACTCCTATATCCTGACGGCCGATCAGGAGGTGTGGGCCGACACAATTTTCTATCAGCAGCCCTCCCAAAATGCCATCCTACGCAACAACGTCCAGATCGTGGACAACAAACAACAGGCGATGGCCTTCGGAGACTATGCCCGCTATTGGGGCGACACCCAGCAAGCCTTGCTTACGCGGAATCCGTCGGTTCTCAGCTACGAAGAGGGCAAGGCCGAAGGGGCGGCCGACACAATGTATATGCGATCGGACACCCTCTTTATCTATACGGTCAACCGGTTCAAGAAAGATTCGGTCGATTCGATTCCTCCCACACCGGAGGTCTTAGACTCCCTGCCCCCCCAAAACCATCCGGTGGATTCACTGGCGGCAGATTCGCTTGCAGGGACGGCTGCATTACCCGCCACACGACCGGGTGTCACCCCCACCGACTCGACAGCCTCCACAGCGCATGACTCCATTGCCCCCGCAACGGAGGGCTCCACGCCTCAAGCTCCTAAAATAGCATCAGACAGCACCGGAACCTCTCCTGCGGACTCCACGATGGCTTCGTCTCCCACCGATTCGCTCGGAGACTCACTCGCCAAAGCCCCAACAGCCAAAGATCTCAAACGGCAACAAAAGGAGTTGGTGCGACAGCAGAAAGCCGCTGAGTTGAAGGTCAAGGACGAAGCACGTGCCGCCAAAATCAAGGCCAAAGCACAAGCCCGGCGCGAGAAGGCCGCTGCCAGCGATGCCGAATTTCAGCGTCAGGAACGGGAGCGGGAGCGCAAAGAGTTAGCCCGTCGCTTCATGAAGGGTAGAGCCACTTCGGCGGACTCTGCCGCCCTGCTGCGACTCGACTCCTTGGAGCACAAGTTAAAAGACTCCGTCGAGGTCGTAGCCCACGATTCGGTCTCCGTTAAGGCCACCAAGCCTCTCTCTTCGACCCTCGACTCTACCGCCGTAGCCGCCACAGACACCCTATCTAGGGACTCTCTGGTGCGCATTGTGCGTGGCTATCGCAATGTCCGCATCTTCCGCTCCGACTTTCAAGCCGTATGCGACTCCATCGTGGGGTTCTCACTCGACTCGACCGTCCATATGTACATTCAACCGGTTCTATGGAATGAGGTCAATCAGGTTACGGCCGAGGTCATCGACCTCTTCACACGCAATCAAACCTTAGAGAAGGCCATCTTCAAGGGCGATCCGCTCATGTGTTCCCAGATCGACACCTCCCATTTCGATCAGGTACGCGGCAAAGAGATCACGGCCTACTTCTCCCAAGGCGAAGTACAAAAGATGGATGTGAACGGCAATGCTGAGACCTATTATTTCATGGAAGAGGGTGACAGCACCCACAAAGAGATCACGGGATTCTTGGTGGCCGAGAGTTCGAATCTAACCTTCCAGTTCACCGACAAAACGGTCTCCGACATCATCTATCGTCGGAATCCGGCTTACGTCATCTATCCGATGGATCAGATTCCGGAGACACAATCGCTGGTCATGAAGGGCGTCAGTTGGCAGATTGATCGACGTCCCAGCCGCGCTCAGGTATTCGATCGCACCATTCGCCCCTCACAACGGGAGTATTACGAACGCCTCCCGCAATCCACCTTCCCCATCGCCCAGTCGATGACTTCGCAAAGAGAACTCCTCAAAAAGAGAGGTTGGGTGGATCGCAACGACCGCTACTTAGGGTCGATCGCCGACGATTTTGTGCGTACGCTGCTCGGGCAATAAAGATAGGAGAATTGGGGATGTTTTCGATTTTCACCTCATAAATCCTCTCCGAATCATCGGGAGAGGATTTATCTCTTCAATCATTCGACTTCGCTACACGTACATATTCTTGATATTTTTAAATACAACGTGCTAAGAATTGGCCATCACCACATTGGTGATATATTCTTATTGCACCTTATAGGTGTATTTGAAAATAACGTAAGGAAGAGAATTGTGCGAACTTACGTCCAATAACAAGATAGAATAAATTCTATCTAAATAACGAACCATTCGCGCGTCAAATACAAAATCCTAACCATACTACTAAACCCAATGATCATGAAACCCACAACACTATTACCCATCTTATTTTCGATGATGACGATTTGCGGCTACTCCCAACTTCCGCCCTACACAGCGACAGATGGATTAGGTCGTGTACTGCCCCTTCAGGACGAAGTGGGGAGTCCGAAAGCCGATCGACATATAGCAATGTTTTATTTCTTATGGACCGGCAACGGCAATATCTCGGAGAATCAATGGGATTTGGATATTCTACATCGAGAACACCCTGAAGTCTTCGAAAACTTTAGCAGCCCATACTGGGGCGGAGGAGCCGGTGTTGCAGGTCGCTATTACTACTGGGGAGAGCCCCTTCTGGGCTACTACCACGGCGAAGATTATTGGGTTCATCTGAAGAATATACAGTTGCTGACCGATGCGGGAGTGGATATGTTGGTCATTGATGCAACCAATAACTCGTACTACCCAACCCAGTCGGAAGCCTTGATGAAAGCGATGGAGACGGTCAATAGACAAGGATTCAAAGCCCCTAAAATCGTATTCTACACCAACACGAAGTCGGGTGAAAGAATGCAACAGATTTACAACGACCTCTATAAGGAGGAGGCAAAATATCGCCATCCAGACTGTTGGTTCTATCTGGAGGGTAAACCATTGATCATAGGGATCTCTGCCCAAGCAAAAGGAAGCGATTATGAAGATTTTTTCACCATCCGTGAATCACAGTGGCCCAACGAGACGTCCAAAACCAATGGATGGCCTTGGATCGAATTTATACGTCCCCAAAAAGTTTATACAAACCAGAAAGGAGAGAGAGAGATCATCAATGTTTCGGTAGCACAGCATCCGAACCCCAAAGCTGGAATGGGAGGCTCTGCATTCTATGGCAACTCGGATAATTGGGGGCGTTGCTACAGAAATGGATCACACGGCAACCCCCAGCAGGAGATCAAATATGGTTATAATTTCCAAGAGCAGTGGGACTATGCACTCACACAGAATGTTCCCTTCGTATTTGTTACGGGTTGGAACGAATGGATTGCGGGAAAATGGAACAGCAGGGACGAAAACCCAGAACACACTTGGTTCTGCGATCAGGCAAACCCCGAATACAGTCGAGATATTGAACCCACCCGAACCGCCGGGTTGGATGACCATTATTATATGCAGTTGGTCGCCAATATTCGTCGATACAAAGGAATTGCAGCGACTCCTCTTGCACCAAAAAAACAGACGATCAACAAAATGTCCGATTGGAAGAAAATTCCCGTTCTCTATACCGATTATGTTGGGGACGTCCTTCATCGCAATGCACCAGGTGCCCAAACCGAACCGAAGATAGTCTATACCAACCAGACTGGACGCAATGATTTTGCGCAGATAAAAGTCGTACGTAATCAGAAGAACCTCTATTTCTACGTCAAAACCAACGAGGCAATTACGTCCAAAGAGGGCGACAACTGGATGGTGCTCTATCTTGACACCGATCGTAAAGGGGAGACTGGTTGGTGCGGCTATGATTATAAGATTATCTCCGGAGATAAACTTATGCGCTATACGAACAACCAATGGAAGCAGATAGGTGAGGTTTCTTGTACCGTTCAAGGAGACGAGATGAGCATTGCAATCCCACTCCAGTCATTGGAGTTACAAGGGCAGCCACTCTCTTTCCAGTTCAAATGGACCGACAATATGCAAACCGAAGATCCTTTAGATTGGTATGTCAATGGCGACGCTGCACCTGGAGGTCGATTCAGCTATCTCTATATCGAACAATAGACAAACAAAATTCTAAAAATCCGTTGCATCTCGAATGGGGAATCTTTCCGATCTCACTCCGACCCACTAAAGATAGGACATATATTTGATGTACAGAACCATAGATCTTTTCTGCACAGGTTTTGTACCGAAAGAGAGTACAACCGATTGTTTACGGGAGGAATCGTAACCATTCAGCCTGACAAAATGCCGAACAATCACAAAGAAATCGGTATAACCCTTGCCATTTTTGGGAAGCAGGGTTATACCAATGTATTGTGTTGCCCCTTAAAACGGTTGCCGCTCCTATTCGATACGCTGACGGTTATGGATGGCGTGGGCGATGGTCAACTCATCGGCATACTCCAGCTCGTCGCCGAAGCCGATGCCACGCGCAATGGAGCTCAGGCGGACGCCGCTGCACTCCTGAAGTCGACGGGTAAGATAGAACGAGGTTGTCTCCCCCTCCACCGTCGTACTCAACGCCAGTATCACCTCTTTCACCTCTCCCTGCGCCATGCGATCGAGCAGCAGGTCGACCTTCAGATCCGAAGGGCCAATGCCTTGCATCGGTGAAATCACTCCGCCCAGCACATGATACAAGCCGTTATATTGGTGGGTATTCTCTATTGAAAGAACATCTTTCACCTGCTCGACCACACACACGGTGGTGCGATCACGCGAGGGGTCGGCACAGATTTCACACACCTCCCCGTCGGAGAGGTTATTGCAACAACGACAGTAGTGAATCTCGGTGCGAAAACGTGCAATGGATTGCGCCATCAAGGCCACATCCTGCACCTCCATGCGCAACAGGTGCATCGCCAGACGCATCGCAGTGCGGTGTCCGATGCCCGGAAGACGCGAGAACTCACTCACTACCTCATCTAACAATTTAGCCATAATTCAAGTTTCAGCGTGTCCGCCCCTCACGCATCCTCGTCCAACGATAGGATACGGCTTATGCGGATCACGCTCATTAATCTCCCTCCACAAGAGGGGGTGCTTCGTAACACGGAAGAGCGATTGAATATGCGATGCGGTCAGGATGCTTGCGTGCAGGCTGTCGAAGGTGTTTAGTCTACCCGCTCCATGACGTCGCTCTTGAGCCATCCTTTGTTGCCGTCGGCAATGCGGATCTCACTCCAATCGCCCAAGGTGCTGCACACCTCAACCTCCGTGCCTTCGTGCAAAACAAAGATCTCCTTACTACC
>JAQUZZ010000021.1 GCA_028691095.1 Alistipes sp.
GTGTTCGGAAAATATGATATACTTGGCTTTTATTTCACTGATGCTAAAATGGTTATAAATGATATTTTTAAACAGACTCTAAGGTAAAGAAAGTTTCTCTAATGAACAAAAGAAAAAGTAATATAGCGGATCAAACCTACAAATGGAAATAAATGGTGTTGTCGCTGATCGTAAATAGCGGAAAATAGAGCTAAAAACAGAGAAAAGTCCTTCCCACGGAGGCTCCCTATGAAACTCCTTCGCCTCTTTAGTAATTGTATTATTGAATGGGAGTTGCTCCCCTCTTTATAAAATAAATCCTTCCCTAATCGTTAGGGGAGGATTTATTTTGGGAAGAGGCTACGCTTACGCTTTCCTTGGTGTTTATTCGCAAGCAACGCGTCGGTATCTCCGATAGCTATGCCGGACAGGGCTTACCCTCTCTGGCGGTGTTTAGTAGCGGTAGAAGTCTGCTTTGTAGGGGCCCTCTACCGGAACTCCGATGTAGTCGGCTTGTTTGGGCGAGAGGGTGGTCAAGTGAACCCCCAAGCTCTCCAAGTGGAGGCGTGCCACCTCTTCGTCCAGATGCTTGGGCAGACGATAGACGTTGATCTCCATCGGTTTAGTCCAAAGCTCCAGTTGAGCCAGCGTCTGATTGGTGAAGGAGTTGCTCATCACAAACGAGGGGTGTCCCGTGGCGCAACCCAAGTTCACCAACCGTCCCTCGGCTAAGATGAAGATGGAGTGGCCGTCGGGGAAGGTGTATTTGTCGACTTGCGGTTTGATCTCCGTACGGAGAACTCCCGGATAGTTGTTGAGTTTGTCCATCTGGATCTCGTTGTCGAAGTGGCCGATGTTGCAGACGATGGCTTGGTCGCGCATCTGTGCCATGTGCTCGATGCGGATGATGTCGCAGTTGCCGGTGGTGGTGACGTAGATGTTGCCTAAGGGGAGTGCATCTTCGACGGTCTTCACCTCGAATCCCTCCATTGCTGCCTGCAATGCACAGATCGGGTCGATCTCCGTGACAATTACCCGAGCACCATAGGAGCGCATACTCTGGGCGCATCCTTTGCCCACGTCGCCGTAGCCGCAGACCACCACTACCTTGCCGGCAATCATGACGTCGGTAGCTCGTTTGATGCCGTCGGCCAACGACTCCCGACAGCCGTAGAGGTTGTCGAATTTGCTCTTGGTGACCGAATCGTTGACGTTGATCGCGGGGAAGAGCAACTCACCACGCGACTGCATCTGATAGAGACGGTGTACACCGGTTGTGGTCTCCTCGGATACGCCCTTCATCTCGGAGAGTGTCGTGTGCCACTTCTTGGGCTCCTCGTGCAGCAGGGTTTTGAGGACATTCAGGATCACGCTCTCTTCGTGACTGGAGGGGGTGTGGTCGAGGGTTGAGGCCTCATTCTCTGCCGCATATCCCTTGTGGATCAACAGCGTGGCGTCACCTCCGTCGTCGACAATCAAGTTCGGGCCTTTGCCTCCAGGGAAGCTGAGCGCCATGGCGGTACACCACCAGTACTCCTCCAGACTTTCGCCCTTCCAAGCGAAGACGGGAACCCCCGCCTTGGCAATCGCTGCGGCGGCATGATCCTGTGTGGAGAAGATGTTGCAACTGGCCCACCGTACATCGGCACCCAGTTCGACCAAGGTCTCGATCAGCACGGCGGTTTGGATGGTCATGTGAAGCGATCCGGTGATACGCGCTCCTTTCAGGGGTTTCTGTGCGCTGTATTTGCGACGTACGGCCATCAGTCCGGGCATCTCTTTCTCAGCCATTTCGATCTCTTTGCGTCCCCAGTCGGAGAGCTTCAGATCAGCCACTTTGTAGGGCAGATTCAAATCTAAAAACATAATGCTTATTTTTTATTGTTTGTGTTTTGTGTGGTGGCAAGGGTGTTTTGGAGATCCCTCTCCTGAAAGTAGCGCAGGATGGTGGCGCGATCTTGCTCGATCTGGTGTTGTAGTGCCGGAATGGAGGCGAAACGTTGCTCCGGTCGGATGAATTGTAGCAGATCCACCGCAATGGTTCGGTTGTAGAGGTCGCCCGCGAAGTCGAACAGATGGACTTCCAATCCGCGCGCATAGGTTGCGCCGAGGGTTGGTTTATGGCCGAGGTTGGCCATGCCGCGAAAAAGGCCTTCGGGCAGTTGTACCGTCACGGCATAGACTCCGTTGGCAACCGGTAAAGTCTCGGCAAGGGGCAGATTGGCCGTTGGGGTTCCGAGGGTGCGTCCCAAACGCTCTCCGTCGATAACGCGACCCGTGATACGATATTGCATGGCGAAAACGACACTTTGGCGGAGGATCGCGTGATGCGACTACAACGTCTCGATACAGAGGGTTTATCTGCAACGAATCCGTAGAAGAGCGACGCTCCTTTCAATTTATTGTTTATCTTTGTCGGCAAAGGTACAAGAATAATTCGGAAACACAGAAGAATCCGGAGAGGGAACCCAAAATCTTATGGGTGATCCGCCCCTCTGTCTGCCTCCTTACCGAAGCCTTTGCAAGAATCATTCTGCATTTAAAAATCATGGAGTCGAATCGTCGAAAAGTTTACTACACGATGGGGGAAGTGTCGGAGATGTTTGATGTCAAACCCTCCCTCATTCGTTTCTGGGAACAGAAGTTTGAGATTCTCAAACCGGATAAGAATCGAAAGGGAAATCGACTCTTCACCCCGCAGGATGTGGAGAACCTCAAGTTGATCTATCATTTGGTCAAAGAGAACGGCATGACCTTGGCCGGTGCGGCCAAACGGTTGCGTGACAACCGCGAGGGAGAGGGACGGAACATGGAGGTGATCGAGAAGTTACAGCGGATGCGCGCCTTGCTGTTGGAGATTCGTCAGGAGCTCAAGAGCGGAGGCGAAGAGCTCTTTCTGGATACCTTGCCGGCTGAGGAGCCTCTGCCGGAGGTGGTGCGCGAGAGCGTGCTGGAGACCGCGAAGGAGAGTCCTGAGGGGCCTGCCGTGCCGCGTTTCTTGCAGCGGGAGATTCCGATTCCCCCACAGCCCGACCCCGATCCCATAGCCCCTCTGCCAACGGAGCAGGAGCACGCGGATGAAGAGGAGGAGCCGGTGGCACACCAGGGGATTGTCGAACAGTATCTTTTTTAGGGGGAGTTTTCCGATCAATACCTTCCAAACATAGGATAACAAGGAATCCCAAAAGGGTGATTGCATCCTTCCTTCACGGTATATGCCTGATATTCTGAGATGTTTGTTGCTAATAAATAGCACGATGTGCTTTAGAAGAGGTAAAGATGAAAATCAAAGAGTTAATAGCGCACATTGAGGCCTATGCTCCGTTGTCGTTGCAGGAGTCCTATGACAATAGCGGATTGAATGTGGGAATGCCGGAGGCGGAGATCACGGGCGTATTGCTCTGTGTGGATGTGACCGAAGCAGTGGTGGCGGAGGCGAGAGCGCAAGGGGCAAACCTGATCGTTTCGCACCATCCGTTGCTGTTTCACCCGTTGCGTCAGGTGGTGGGAGCCGATGCGGCACAGCGAATTACGGCATTGTGTTTGCGCGAAGGGATCTCGCTCTATGCGGCGCATACCAATCTCGATAGTGCAGCCCAAGGTATGAGTTTTCGCTTGGGGCAATGGCTGGGACTGACCCAGATGAGGGTGCTGGAGCCTCGCACGGAGGAGGCTACAACCGGTTTCGGCGTGGTGGGTGAATGGGGCAAGGGGGGAGCGCCCGTGGTGCAGGTGTTGCAACACTTGCGTGATCGGCTGGGTTGCCGGGTGATCCGACACAGTGCGTTGTGCTGCGAGCAGGTGACCCGCATCGCGATCTGTACGGGATCGGGGGGCTCGCTGATGGAGGCCGCCGTGGATAGCGGTGCGCAACTTTATGTGACCGCCGATCTGCGATATAACGATTTTTTCCTTCCCGACGGCCGAATGATTGTGGCCGATGTAGGTCATTTTGAGAGCGAATATTGTGCAATCGAACTGTTGTATGATATAATTAATGAAAAAATAGCTAATTTTGCACTTCGCAGGAGTGAATACTCCTTGAATCCTGTAAATTATTTCGTTTAAGAAACTTCCTTATAGCCATGGCGACATCAAGCAGAAAAAGCGGCGAAGCAAACGACTACTCCGTAGAGGAGAAGATCATTGCCCTCTATGAACTTCAGAAGATCGATTCCAAGATTGATGAGATCAACAAGATTAAAGGCGAGCTGCCCTTGGAGGTGCAGGATCTGGAGGATGAGATGGCTGGGTTGGAGACTCGTATTGCCAATATCTCCACAGAGATCGATACACTCAATGCCAATGTAAAGCAGCGCAAAGAGAAGATCGAACAGGCCAAGGTGTTGATCGCCAAATATGAGCAACAACAAGATAATGTGCGGAACAACCGCGAGTTCGACTCCTTGTCGAAAGAGGTGGAGTTCCAGAAATTAGAGATCGAGCTTTGTGAGAAACAGATCAAAGAGTTCTCCGCAGAGTCGAAGGTCAAGAAGAAACTGATCGAAGAGGCGCAAGCACTGGAGTCCGATCGTCAGATTGATTTGGCAGCCAAGAAACAGGAGTTGGATAGCATCGACCAGGAGACGGCCAAAGAGATGGAGCAGTTGACCGCTCAGTCGGAGGCTGCCGCTTCAAAGATTGATGCCCGGTTGTTGGCGGCTTACCGCCGGATTCGTGCCAACGTTCGCAATGGCTTGGCTGTGGTTACCGTAAAACGTGACGCTTGTGGTGGATGCTATAATCGAATCCCGCCCCAGAGACAGCTGGATATTCGGATGAATAAAAAGATTATCGTGTGTGAGTATTGCGGCCGCATCTTGGTCTCCAATCTGTTGGACGAATCGGAGCAAGCCGAGGCATAGCACACGCGGAGTAGCCTCCGGAGAGTCTAAGGCGAGGGGGTGCTTCGGTGAATAAAAATAAAGAAGGACGTAAAGACGAAATGGGTTTTTACGTCCTTTTGATGTAAATATCAGGCTGAAATGAGGCCTTGTACACTACATGGTATGCTTCTTGCAAACAAAAAATCATTCAACGAGGATTCTTTGGAAAAATTTTGCAATTCCAGAAAAAAGATGTAAATTGCACCGTTGAATTTTATTACAACCGAATCTTTTAAATCCATTGCCTATTGACGCTATCTACTCGAAACTAAATAAGGAGTAGTATATGAATCTGAATCTTAAGAAATTAAGCGATAATGAATTGCTTAGTGTCTATCTTTCGGGCAATGAGGTGGCTGTCTCCGTATTGGTCAGCCGTCATCGTCGTCGTATCTTTGATTACATCAATATGATGGTCAAGGATCGGGATTTGGCAGACGATATTTTCCAGGAAACTTTAATCCGTGTCTTGCGTTTTGTGTCGGAGGGACGCTATACCGAAAACGGCAAATTCTTGTCGTGGGTGTTGCGTATTGCACACAATCAGGTGATCGACCACTTCCGTCAGAAAAAACAGCAGAACAATATCTCGGAGGGAGAAGCCGGATATGACCTGCTGAACAACAAGGATCTCGCGGAGAGTACGGTTGAGGATCAGATGGTGGCGCGTCAGATCGAGACCGATGTCCGTAAATTGGTGGAGCAGTTGCCTCCCGAACAGCGCGAAGTGGTGATGATGCGCTACTATATGGGCATGAGTTTTAAGGAGATCGCCGCGGAGACCGACGTGAGTATCAACACGGCGTTGGGTCGGATGCGATATGCTTTGATTAATATGCGCAAATTAATCGAAGAGAAGCAACTTATCTTGAATTGATAGACAATAATCCCGAGGGGGCCTCGTTATATGGATACGCAGTAATTCATAAAAGAGTGCCTATGAGTCAAGAATACGATGAAAACGGCTTGAATGCCGAACGATTATTGGAAGATGAGATGCTTTTCTCGAAAGAGGTGGTGGGTGATGACGATGATCTGATGTTGGTGGATTGTCTGTTGCGAGAAGCATTGAGTAAAAAGAGTTAAAAACTTTAAGTTTGTATTTGTATTTGGGAAAACCCCTTGGCGTTTATCATGCCAAGGGGTTTTGTGTGTTTTGTTGGCGCTGGATCGCGGGAGCCGCAGAAGGGAGGGCGCGAACCTGAACCTGAACCTGAACCTGAATCCGAACGCGATCCTCGATTGCCTGGGTCACAGGGTGTCACGCCGAGATTCAAAATCGACCGAAAGATCTTTTTGGAAGTGCAAAAAGGAGGCAAATAGCGAGAGTCCGTATGATAAAAATGATTATATTTGCAACATATAGGTTATTGCAAGAAGGGTTATCTGTTGTTTGTAATTCATTGACAATCAATATTTAGATTGATTCTGAGGACGCGTTGAATTGCAACTGCGTAATTCCAAAGAAGGATTGCGCCCTTCTGTCACGGCGTATGCCTAAGATAGGGATGTTTGGATTGCCAATAAATAGCACGCTGTGCTTAAAGCATCTTGTGCTTAAATTTTAATAGAATGTGTGAGAGATTGAGAAAAACGGTCGAACAAGCGTGGGACAACCGAGCGTTGTTGAGAGAGCCGGAAGTGAAAGAGGCCATTCGTGAGGTGGTGGATTTGTTGGATCGAGGCGTGTTGCGGACTGCCGAGCCTCAAACTGATGGTTCCGGAACGTGGCAGGTGAATGAGTGGGTGAAAAAGGCAGTGATTCTCTATTTCCCCATTCAGCAAATTGAGGTGACGGAGGTGGGCCCTTTGGAGTTTCATGATAAGTTGAAACTCAAAACCGGGTATGATAAACTGGGTGTTCGCGTGGTGCCTCAGGCTTCGGCACGTTATGGAGCCTTCTTGGCTCCGGGGGTTATCATGATGCCCTCCTATGTCAATATCGGAGCCTATGTCGATGAAGGAACGATGGTCGATACGTGGGCTACGGTTGGTTCGTGTGCTCAGATCGGAAAGCATGTTCACCTGAGTGGCGGTGTGGGTATTGGAGGTGTGTTGGAGCCGGTGCAGGCTGCGCCCGTGATTATTGAGGATGGCTGTTTTATCGGAAGCCGATGTATCGTCGTTGAGGGAGCGCATGTGTGTCGTGAGGCGGTGCTGGGCGCAAACACGGTGATTACGGGTTCGACGAAGATTATTGATGTGACGGGCTCTGAACCCCAATTTTATAAGGGATATATTCCGGAACGCTCGGTGGTGATTCCGGGTGCTTATACGAAACAATTCCCTGCCGGAGCCTATCAGATTCCCTGTGCCTTGATTATCGGACAACGTAAAGCGTCGACCAATCAAAAGACTTCACTCAATGAAGCCTTGCGTGAATTTAGTGTGCCGGTGTAGCAGGAGGCGTTCGACTTTGCTACGCCTTAGGTCGAAATAAGGAGTCCCGAAGAATCACGGCACCCTTTCGTCACGGTATGTGATGGATATACTGAGGAGTTTATTGCCAATAAGTAGTCCCAAAGAATTACGACACCCTTTCGTCACGGTATATGTTTGATATACAGAAGGGTTAATTGCAAGTAAATAGCGTATGGATGTAAATTTTAGTCAAGCCTTGGCGCGATTTGCGGAAGAAGTGGGATGTCGGATTGCTTGTTTTGATACGTTGGATTCGACCAATGACACCGCCCGCGAAATCTTCTATGAAGCTGGAGATGTGATTCTTGCAGAGCATCAAAATCAAGGGAGAGGCCAGCGAGGCAACCATTGGGAGAGTCGATCTGGTGAGAACCTCACCTTCTCGGTGGTGTTGTGCCCGAGTTTTCTGCGAGCCGAGCATCAGTTTTCGCTCTCCAAAGCGGTGGCATTGAGTCTTACCGATGCCATCGAAAGCTATGGATTGTCCACCAAGATCAAATGGCCGAACGATATTTATCTGGAAGATAAGAAGGTCGCGGGGATCCTGATCGAGAATGATTTGACCGGAAGCTATATCGCACGATCGATCATCGGGATTGGACTCAATGTCAATCAATGCGAATTCGATGCCTCGTTGCCCAATCCGAGTTCGCTGAGTGAGGCACTCCATGGATCGGTGGATCGAGTGGATCTCTTTAAACGTTTTTATTGGGCGTTGAGTCGTCGCTACGGGATGTTGCAGCAGGACGATTTCGAGACCTTGGATCGTGATTATTTGGCACATTTGTATCGTCTGAATCAAGAGTATTCGTTCAAAGATGGAGCTTCCGGTGCGCTCTTTCTGGGAAAAATCAGTGGTGTTCGTCCCTCTGGAGCCCTTTGCGTGAAGCATAAAAATGGAGGGGAGCGAGAGTATCTGTTCAAGGAGATTGAATATGTTATAGAGTAGAAAATAGCTTGTGTAAGTAACTTTTTTATTGTTGATACGTTATAAGAACAAATATCGGAGCTGATGACAGTTGCAGATTACGACAGATGTGTCCGTCAGTACTCTGATAATCTGTATCGCTTTGCGCTGAAGTCTCTACAACAGGAGGAGCCGGCCAAGGATATCGTACAGGAGAGTTTCTTGAGACTCTGGGAGAACCGAGAGGTGGTCATCGAGGGGAAGGAGAAATCCTACTTGTTTACGATCGCTTATCGACTCATCGTCGACTATGTACGGTTGGAGCGGCGATATGGAGGGAATGAGACCTTGCTGAACAGTCGTTGTGCTTCCGCAGGGTCAGAGTATAACAATTTGCGCGAAACGATTGATCGTTATCTCGAAGAGTTGCCGGCACAACAGAAATCGTTGATTTTGCTGCGGGATTATGAGGGTTATAGCTATCAAGAGATTGCAGAGTTGACGCATTTGAGCGAATCCCAAGTGAAAGTTTACATTTTTCGCGCACGGGTGGCTTTGAAAAAAAGAATTGGTGATTTAAGTAATATATTGGGATGAGCATTACGGAACATAACTACGAATCGTGGGCCCTTGACTATGTCGAGGGTGCATTGTGCGATGCCGATCGCGCAATGTTCGAGGTGTTTCTGAGATCTCATGCCCAGATTGCCGCGGAGGTGAATGCCCTGCGTTCGGATTTTCCGGTACTGCCTGTCGAACACTGTGCGTATCCCGATCGGAAGCGTTTGTTGCGTGGGGGACGTCTGGAGCCCTTGATGCGTATCGGATCTTTTGTTGGAGGTGCTGTCGCGGCATCGTTGGTCGTGGGACTCTTTATGCTGATTGAACGTCATCGCGTGAACAAGCAACAACAGTTTGCCGCTCAGGTTCAGTCGGTAGTGGAACCCCATCTGCTGGAGGACTCGGTGGCTACGGCCGCGGTGGGGGAAACGGGTGTCGATGAGACGTTGAACCAAGCTGTGGTATCGACGCGGAGTCTCCAATCGGTTCGGCCGCAAAGCTATAAAGTCGCAGCGTCGTCTCAAAATGGAGTAGAAGAGAGATCCACGTCGATCTCTACCCTCCAAACCTTGGAGGAGGAGCCGCTGAGCGGAGTTCTGAATCGGAGTTATGCCATTGCTGCCGTTCCTTCACAAAAGAAGGCTCGCCCCATAACGCTTACCCCAACGGCCGTGTGCGAAGTGTCATACGAACGCTATACCGAAGAAGAGGTTTCGGAAGAGACCAAGAATGGTCGTGCGTTGTCTCAAACCTTGGCTACGTTTATTGCTCCATTAGATCGCATTATTCCCATTAAGACCTATCGAACGGAGAACGAGAGTGGCATCGAGATTGCCTCTATTCTGCGTATAGGAAATAAAATAGAGAAGGGACAGTAAAATGAGAGGCGTAAAGAAAGGGATGCTTGGAGTCTTGTGCTTGTGCGTGGGGGCTTATACGGCCGTGGCGCAAACCGCGGATTCTGTGCAGCAGAAGCGTGAAGTTTTTACCATAGGAGGATCTTCTCATCGAAGCGAGGCGCAAGCAACCCAAGAAGAATCGCCCGCTTCGACGCAGCAAAAGAGTCATTTGGTGGTGGGGGTAAATACGTTCTCCAAGAAAGCCAATCCCGATCGACACAACCGTTGGTTGTGGAACGATGGGCATTGGGCGGGTATCGGGATTCATTATAGCGGGTTGATTACCAATCTCACCAACTTCAATCTGCCTGACGATGCCAAGTATATGAGCCAAAGTGCCAAATCCATTGGTGTGACCCTGAATCCGATCGACTACACCTTGCTGAAGAGTCGGCACGTGGGGCTGATGACCGGATTGGGCATTGAGTTCAATAATTTCCGTTTCGAGAATGATATTACGCTCAAACAAGAGAAGGGTGTGACCCTTCCCGATTATCAATACATCGAGCGTGGCATCCGACTGGAGAAGTCGAAACTCTATACCTGCTATCTGAATGTCCCTTTGTTGATTGAGTTTACCATGGGGCCGCGCAACAGCTTTTTCATCAATCTGGGTGTGATCGGAGGATGGCATCTTGGAACGCATACGAAGATCAAGGCCGCGGATCCGCAGCTCAACGGAACGTTCAAAGATCACGGAAACTTCAATTTGCGGAATTTCCATTACGGCTATGTATTGGGTTTTGGATACGGTCACTTTGGCATCTCGGCGACCTATTATCGTTCGACCTTGTTCAAGGACGATCGGGGCCCAAGAGTTCAACAGATGAATGTAGGAATCTCTTTATTACTATAAACGGTTCAACATTTGAGGCGTGTAGCCCCTTTGGAGTCACTCTCCGAAGGGGCTATTTCGTTTTCTGCGTGGAGGAGGAGGGGCGGACTGAGCCCGGATTGCCGATAAGTTGTCAATAACTAATCGAGGGATTGGATGGTTTTCCGCTTAACAATCTCTTCCTTTGTCTTTGTTCGCTTGGTTCAATCGGGGCGAGTCCTCCTGCATAGCACGTGGTGCTGAAAAACAGAAAATGAAGCACAGCGGGCGATTTATTAGCAACCAACGCATCGGTATATCCATCATAGACCGTGACCGAAGGGTTTAATAAATCTTGGGGTTACTTATTAGCAACCAACGCATCGGTATATCTATACCGTGAACAAAGGGTTTGATAAATTTTGAGGATTACTTAGAGTCTGTTTAAAAATATTTGGTTTACAATACTGATCATCAGTTGTTTAATTGGATTTAATTTTGTATCTTTATGTTTACCAATACATTAAGATATTGAAAAACTTTCCGACCAACC
>JAQUZZ010000022.1 GCA_028691095.1 Alistipes sp.
GCGGCATACAACTTCAAAAGAGCCATGAGGGTTCTTTTGTGGCTTATTTGTAGATGGAGTGTTTATAGCAGGGAAAAACCTTGGAATTGTTTACTTCAGAGTGGAGTGGCTTTTTAAGGGTCGACTAATTAGTATTTTGTCTCTTTTTTCCTCCTGCGAGAAGAATGAAAGTACGAAGGATTTCGATTTGTTCCGTTTGACGGCCGTATTGACGGATAAAGGAGACCTGTCTGCTGCAGTTCAAGCTGCGTTGGAGACTGAACTCAGCAAATTTGCAGCAGAAACGCTGGAATGTTCAGAGGCTGACGCAATCAAGGCAATGAATACCGCTCTTGGAAAATTCCCTGCAACCATGGAAGGTATTACAAAGAACGTAGTCATCACCTTCACCTTAACGAATCTGTCGACCACCAAAGTGGTAAAAACAACGATTGTTACGCTCAAACCAGCACAGTAGCCACACAGAGCAGAATCTGCTCTGATTGCTGTAAAATTTAAGGAACAGGAACGCTCTGTACAAGAGCGTTCCTGTTTTTTGTGGCCTAAGGGGAGAGCTGTGGTGCAAAAGGGAGGAGAAGAGGGCAAAGGGGAGAATAATAGCACAAAGGGAAGACAGTGGTGCAAAGGGGAGAATAATAGCGCCAAGAGAGGACTGTGATGCAAAGGGATTTTGACACCCTCTTTTGACCACGAAGCCTAAGCCGCAACTCTCCCACCTCATCCCTCCGAAATGGTGACTTTCGTAGCCATGACTATCGCATCGTATGCACCGTTGGGCTGGAGGAAAAACCGACTTTAAAGTGTTAGGATAGCCCATTCCTGCCGAAACAGCCCAAATTCCTGTCTCCGAAACATTTTCCTGTTTCCCCAAAGCATTCCCCAACCTCTGCCTCCGAACATCTCCCTGCCTCCCAAAACATTCCCTACATCCCCAAGACAACCCAAACCCCTATCCTTCCGCAATATCCCGAAATAGTCCCAACATCCCCTGCCTCCGAAACACCCCGAGACACCCCGAAACACTCTTCCCAAAAACGCTTCTTCACGACCTCTCTCCTCACTACTCTCTTCCGTCTCATCCCCACCCCACCACACCACAGCAAACCACACCACACGATCCACTATCCACTCCACCTCCCGTCTTCAGATACAAAAAAAACAGAGAGATCCTCTCCTTTCGGAAAAGATCTCCCTGTTTTTTGATCCTTAAAGAGGCTGACGGCGTCGGCCTCCTCAATTCAGTATTTCATGTTACTCCTTCATGATCTTCAGATACCAACCTGAGTTGCAAGCATAAGAGAGGTAATCATCACCACCACCCACTACATAACGAGCTGCGGCTGCACCGTCAAACATCTTAGAAATTACCATTCCACCTTCGGTAAAGGTCTTACCATCGGTCGAATACAACTCATACATTTGGTTGTCCTTGATATAGGTAGCCACGAATTTGGCTTTGGCTGCGCTATAAGTCACGTTGGTGTTTGTAGCCTCAGCGAATACAAAGGCTTCTGTCTCGGCACCCAATTCGGCCGGCCAGTTATCCACCGACGAAGCCGTGCGAACCATCAACTTGTTCTCCTTCATTGCATAGAGGAACATCGTACCGTTAAGTTCTACCAAAGAGACCGGAGAGACACCGTCCCATGCAGAGGAGAAGTTCCAACTTCCCCAAGAACCGTTTCTCCAAGTATCCCAGTAGTAATTAGCCACATCTTTATCTTTCGGAATGAACTCTTTACCACGAGTCACCATCAAGTTACCGGCTTCACCGACCAAAGCGTAGTAGTAATCGCCGATCTTGGTAACGCGCATATCCGTAGCATTGTAGACGTGCCACAAGAAGGCGTCGTTGATCGGGAAGATATACTTCTGTTCGCTCCAAGTCTCTCCATCAGCAGAACTCATGTAAGTGGCAACCACTTTGGAATCATCGGCCGTTTCGATACAATCCGCAATCAGTTTGATCACCTTGCTGGTTGTTACACCATCTTGGTAACCCTGTACCGAAGCGTCGTTCGCAGAGGTTGTATACCAAAGACCCGAGTGGGTATGATCGGATTTCAGCACAGCCAGATAGTCGCCGGCAGCCCAAGTCGGGCCACCTACCGGCATAAACTGGAACCAAGCATTATCTGGATACCCCGTATAGTCCTTAGAATAGATCGGGTTGTTGGCAATGGTAGTGAGGTAGTCGGTATCCCAAACATAGAGGCTGAAGTTTGCATTACCACCTCCCGTATCGTTGCTCCAGGTACAAACGCTGATACGAATCTGGTTAAACGCAGCAGGAGTCGTAAAGCGCACACCAATGGGGGCACCCGAAACATCATAAGGACTCTGGCCATTATCTTTCCACGGCCAGTATTCGCTGGGGTGTGAAGAACCGTTGGCAGCGCGACCCGGGGTTGTGTAGGCATAGAACGCCTTGTAGGAACCGTCAGCCTCACGCACCAAGGTAGGCATTTTCATCGAAGGAGTTGCGGCACGGGTAATGAAGTAACCGAAGTCACCGCGCTGTTTGATGGCAGCACGACGAGTGATAACCTCAGCCTGAGGATCCTCATTCAACTCGGTAACCCATACATAACCGAAGCGGGAATCCAGTCCGGTATTGGGATCTACGGACACCTTGGCTGTGGTGTCTTGCAATACCGCGCCTTTGGCTTCATCCAAATGGATCCACTCTTTACTTGCCTCATCCACCGTAACGACAAAATCACGGTTGGTTTTGATAGAAAGCTCAACCTCGCCACCTTTCGCACCTATTTCGTAGAGCGCCTTGTTCAGAGTCAGAGCACTGGAAGCCAACTGAGCCACGGTCATCGTAGCCACATTTTTCCCCGAAGTCACCGTAACCGTAGCTGTACGGTCGTCGAAACTGGTGTGTTCGGTAAAGTTCAGAGTCAGGAAGTGATGACCGGCCTCTCCCGATGCAGGAGATACAGTTACCCAGTCGGCCTGGTCAGCCTCCAACGGAACATCATACTTAACGGTTACAGTAAAAGGTTCGGTCGTCGAAAATCCGATCACCTTTGTTCCTCCCGCCTTGGGCGATTCATATTCCTTCACTGGAAATTTGAAGGACAACTCGCCGTCATCGCCCTTTTTGTCGTCGTTTTTACATGCCGAAAACATGCTCACGATCGACAAACAAGCCATTAGGTAGAAAATTTTCTTCATAGTTTTTAGATTATTTCATTTGTTTTCATTGAACTCATCGTGCTGTGTCGATCCTTGGGGGCTGAAGAGCACCGTAGCGCAACTGCAACCGGATCTTAAATGCTTATATCGCACTCAAAAATTACAGAGAAAAACAACGGGGAGTGTGAGTGTGAAATTGTTCATACTCCCCGTTCATTCTATGCTTAGTTCGCAAAGGTGTAGGACTGCAGCCAAGTCTTCAACGAATTCTTGCTGGTACCGAATTGGTAGAAGGTCAGACGCGGGGTGTTGGCCTTCACATGACCCTGATCGTCCGCAACGATGGTTGCATGGCGTGCACGGATACGCGTGTTGGCTACCAACGTACCGTCCATGGTCCAACCGGTGAGGCCGTCAGCGGATTTCCATACCACGATATAGCTGTTTACCGCATCATAATTCACATCGTGCATGGCCAAGAAAGCACCTTGCTCTTCAGCGTATACGACATTGGCACCATCCATCGAGTGACCCGCCAAGGCACTCCGATCAATCGCGACGCCCTTGTCAGTCAAAGCAGCCGGCCAATTCTCGTTCGACGGATCTGCCGTTTTCAGGTAAATATTGGCTACGCCCTCTTCGGTGGTTTGGTAAGCATAATAGAGGTAGATCTGACCATCTTTCACCACCATGCTGGGTTCAGCCGCACCATAGTATTTATCGCGTTCGGGCAGGGTGTCGATCAGCGGAGCCACCGTGGTGTCACCACCCCATCCGATGCCATTCCACTTCTCCCATTTGGTCGAGGTCTTTGACTTGCTTCGAGCTACGAAGATATTGTTATCCTTGGTTTCGCTCACGGTGTTTGAAGCCGTGTAGGCCAAGTAGTAGTAATCACCAGCCTTCACCACCGAAGGATCTTTGGCATAATAACGGTCGGCATCGCTCTTTGAAGGAGTGATCGTTGCAGTCTTGGGTTCCTCTGACCATGTCGTATGAACCTCCGAAGAGGTCGACTCAAAATATTTGATCTGATAAGCATACCCTACCTCTGCGGGAGCGGTATACTGTACGGCCGTATTAAATCCTCGATTGTCACCTGTGTACTCGCTTCCCTTGAACCATACGCGCATGATATCGCCACGGCCTCCACCCCAAAAACCAGGTTCATTATTCGCTACATCCAAACGTTGCATAAAGAGCAAATAACTTCCGGCCGGGAATTTAACGTTACCGGTTGCCTCGGCATACCCTGTATTGTCGGCATTCAACTCCAACCACGCGTTGTCGGCATAGGGAGAAAAGTCGTATTCAGCGATCGGTTCCCCCTCCAGCGTTGCATTGTAGGTTCCAGACCAAGCATATAAGGCAAAATGCAAATGGCCCGGTTTACCCCAACCCGGACAAGAGACTGCCCATCCGTAGAAAGCCTTATCAAAAGGATAATAAATTGCGCCAGCAGGAGTTCCACTGCCACCCAAGCCCTGAGCGCCACCGCCTCCGTCACCGCTATTAAGACTGGTACGTCCCGGCAGCGAACCGCTTGTACCACCCGGAGTCGAATACCAAGCCGATAAGGTTCCATCGGCATTTGCAATCATGGAGGCACTCATACGGAAGTTGCCACCCGTAGGTGAGTAGATTGATGTACCGTCGCCATTCAGTACGGGGATACCGGCTGTTACTGCCTGCTCCGGACGGGCATACTTATCCGGAATGGGTTCGGGATCAGGCAGGTCGCTCTTACAGCCACTCAACTGTACCAGCAGCAGCATCACCGCAAACAACTGTGTAATGTAAGTAAACTTTCTCATAGTTGAAATTGATTAATGAACATTTAAGTTTGTAATTTTTAAGTATTTGTGTCGTTATCGGTAAGGCAGATAGGTAGATACCCAAGATACCGGATCTGCGTGAAACAGAGCCAGCATCTCAGAGGCCGGACGATTCCCAAACGCATTGGGCGCATATCCTTTCTCCTGATTGACGATATCTATCTTCATAATTGCATCAAATCGGTCGATCAATGATTGCGGAATCTTCTCTCCGGCAGCCACATACTTGCGCATGAGGTGCGTCAGATTGGCCTCGCGACAGTAACAACGCACCGCCGTCACCATCTGTTCGAGACGCTGAAGATCCTCCTTGTTGGCCTTCAGATAGCTCACATAGGGCTCCTCCTGCACGGTGAGCAAGGCTTGGTCGTAAGAGGCGATCGCCTCTTTCAACTTTCGAGCACTGGTGGCACTCCGCAACTCAATATCTTCAAAGAACCAAGGATCCAAACTCTCGGTCTCGGTGGTCATAAACAAACTGCGTCGCGTCGACTTCCAACTGGGCGACGGAGCCACAGCCCCCTCGATATGCGCCAAATCCCACTTGTGGTACACCTCGATGCCCGCCGGATTGATCGTCAGTCGGCGGAAACGCCACGTGGCATCCCACGGGAAAGTGGAGAGTCCCACGGCGCTGGCTTCCCAACCCTTCAACACCGGTGCAGCGGCTTCACCAAACGGTTCGGCCAACTTCGCAAGCGCCTCGTCGATCGAGATTCCCCAATGTTTCAGTTTCAATCCCGCCATCAACGTGTTGGGATCATAGAGGTCGGGGGTCAGTCCAAAATACTCTTTCACTCCGGCAATCTGCGCCACACCTCCCACAGCATCCAACTCTTCGGCCACCAAACGCGGTGCTGCCACATGGGTCAGAGGCTCCAGCTCTTCGTTGGCGCTGGCCATAAAGATCTCTCCCACGACCGGAATTCCCTGCTCAGCACAGAGTCGCACCGTATTTTTGAACCACACATCCACCGGACGTGTCAACTGCACCTCCGCAATATTGGAGTGCAGAAACATTCCGAAGTGCTCCTTGGGCAACGACGGAATGGAGGCATAGATCTCACCGGCCGAAATCTCCCACGGCTCCCACCATACCATTCCTTCGGGACTCACCTGAGCCCACGCCTCGGTCAGCACCGAGAGGAAGAGCGGAATCCGCTCATGCAACGGAATATCCCGATCCGAGGGACCATTGCCGAACTCACTCCCCACCCACGCATCTTGATCGAAGGTATAGATTTGAATATCATCCAGTTCCGGAATCGCCTTTTTGAGTCGTTGCAGCAAGGTGACGTACTTGGCGATGATCTCCGGTTTGCGAATGCTATTCTTTTCAGTTGCAATATCAATCAGTTCCGGGGTCAAAATCTTATAGAGCGAATCGACTCGCGGAGCTCCGAAGTGGAAAATCGTACGGAAACCCCATTGCGACGCGATTGCAGCCCGTTGCTGCATCTTTTGCAGACGCGCCGCCACCTTCACCGAATCGCCAATCCCCGGGACATAGAAAATATCCTCCAAGTTGAGCGGTTCGTCGGCAGGACGGGCACCCCACGCGATATTCAGTTGCAGGGCATTGAATCCCAGATCGCGCAAGGCGGCAAGTTGTGCCGTATCATAACGCACATCGGGATTGGCGGGATTTCCGAGTATCGCAATTTTATACTGAAACGGATCTTGTTGCGATTGTTCGCTACAAGAAACGCCCAAAATTACGCTCATCCATACCGCACACCAACGCAGCCAACTGAGAGTTTTAACCATAAAAACGGCTCTATAAAATTTTACTATTTTTACCCTAACCTACACTGCATCTCACACAAAGACGCAATGTAAAAATCATTAAAACAACTATTTGCATCGACACCCCATTGCAAAATCCGCCAATTATCCCATCGAAAACAGACACTTAGAAAAGTGTGTATCCCGAGGTCTGCGACCTTTTGCGAGAGCCTTTGCTCCTATAAAATGAGTGTAGATACGTAACAAAGATAATAATTCAGCCCTAAATAAAAAATTTTTTCTTGCTTTATTTTTTGATCCGCAGGATTATTTTTCTCTCTTTTCACTTCACTTTTCGACCAACTCTTCTATCGAAAGATTTTTCAAAACCATTTTTTCGTCTCTTTTCTCAATTCAAGAGGGGCGTTTCCCCTCTTTTTTAACACGCGTTTCACGCATTGAGCCCCCTATGAAGCAGAAAATGCGGGTGCGTAAAATTCGCAAAAATCAGGTTAAAGCACAAATTTAACCCTTTACTTTCGCTTCTTGTGGCCAAATTGAGGGCAAATTCCTTTTTATTTTGTTATTTTGTCGAGAAAGAGGGGTCGTCCGCATACCCCCTGCTTCGGATTCACCCCCGCAGCAGGTAGAAAAGCAGGCTTCCGTTCCCGTTCCCATTCTCGACTTCGCACACTCCACACGACCCACTCGTACCCCACGCTTTGATCGAATAACACCCTATAAAAAACCTAAAACTTACCTCATTATGTATCGACTTCTCGCCCTCACAATCCTACTCTGGTGTACGGCATCCGTGCACGGACAAGATCCTGCGGAGTTCCAGAATCCCTCCCCCAAGTTCCGCCCCACACCCCTCTGGTTCTGGAACAACACCGCACTCAACCCCGACTCAATCGCCACCCAGCTCTCCGCCTTCAAAACCCAATGCGGATATGGAGGCGTTTCGATCCTCCCCTTTGGGGTCAACCTTGCACCCAAGTACCTTGGAGAGGCCTATTTTGACCTTTATAAATATACAGCCACCTTGGCCGATTCGTTAGGCATGACCCTGTCGCTCTACGACGAATACGGATTCCCCAGCGGTAGCGGCGGCGCCATCAATGCCGACGGAATCCCTCGATTCCAAAATCGCTACCCCGATCTGACCCTCAAACGCTTAGACAAACACGAAACTCCGCTTCAAGGCGCCAAAAGCTACACCCTGCCGGTGACGCAACCGGGCGTTTTGATGGCCTTGGTTGCTTTCAACCCCCAATCGGGAGCGCGCCTCAACCTCAAACCGCAACTCCAAGGCGACACGTTACATTGGGATGCCCCCCAAGGCGAGTGGCTCCTGATGGAGTTTCGATGCGTCACAGACGGTGATCCCAACATGGATTACCTGAGTCGCGAAGCGGCGGAGGCCTACATTGCCATGACACACGAAGCCTACTTCCGTCGGATGCCACAGCTCTTCGGCAAGACCATCACCTCCACCTTCTTCGACGAACCCACGCTCTACCGTGCACAAGCACGCTGCTGGACCCCTTCGTTCAACGAACGTTTTGCACAACGTTTCGGCACCGAACCCGATCTCTACTACCCCGCACTTTGGTACGACATTGGCTCTGAGACTACTGCGGCACGCAACGCCCTGTTCAGCCTCCGCGCCGAACTCTACGCCGAAGCCTACCCGAAAGCCGTCAGTGCGTGGAGCAAAGCGCACGGCATCGAAGCCACCGGTCACCAAGACAACGAAGAGATCGAAAATCCCGTCGGCACCTCAGCCGATCTGATGAAGTGCTTCAAATACCAAGATATTCCGGGCGTTGACAAAATCGGAGGAGATCGTCCGGCCGAACGCTTCTATAAAATCATCAGCTCGGCCGCCTACAACTGGGATCACTCCCTGGTCATGTCCGAGACCTACGGCGCCATGGGCGATATTCCCTGGAATACCTTATATAATATAGCAATGGATCAGTACACTAAAGGGATCAATCTTCTCATTCCCCACGCGGTCTGGTACAACGATCGGGATGTCACCTTCAAACCCGAACTCTCTCACCGCAATCCGCTCTACCGCGAGGGACTCTACGCCTTCAACACCTTCTTAGCCCGACTCAATCTGCTCCTGCGCAACGACGATCGGTTCTGTGCCGACCTCGCAATGCTCTACCCCATCGAGACCCTGGAGGGGGAACACCGCTTCGATGGCCCACTCACCGCCTATCAGGGGGGAGTGAAGGTGCCCGATATGGATTATATTCAACTCAGCGAACGACTCTCCAACCAACTGAGTCGCGACTTCATGTTCCTTCATCCCGAAGTACTGGAAGAGCAAGGGGTGGTCAACAAGAGTGCTTTATGCTTGCCTAAATCACACCACAACAACCGTTTCCGCACACTGATTCTCCCCTCGTGTCGCGTCTTCAGTCTCCACAATCTGGAGACCATTGCAGCGCTCTATCGTGCCGGAGGAACCGTGATCTTCACCATCCAACTTCCTCAACAAGCTGTCGAGTTTGGGAAAACCGAAGCCCTGCAAACGCTATTGCGTGAGCTCTTCGGGGGTTCACTGCCCACACAGACCTTCTCCGTCGGCAACAAAGCGGGCGGACGACTGCTCTTCCTGCCTCAGCCCTCCACCGCAGCCCTCCGCGACGCCTTGGCGCGCGCTGACGAACCCTATGACATCGAATTCAGCGGTGCAGCTCCCCTGCGTTATATCCATAAGAACCACGAGGGACGCGACCTCTACTACCTTGCCAATCTGAGCACGGAGTCCTACCGCTCGCTGGTAACCCTCCGCGGGAAACACCGTTTTGAGTGCTGGGATCCCCACACCGGAGTCATCACTCCCGTCGCCTCCACCTACACCCGCAAAGGGAAATATCCGGTCACACAGATCGAACTTCACCTCGATCCGGCTCACTCCCTCTTCCTCGTCGAACGTCCATAGCGTGCAAATGCAGCAAAGGGATTGACTCTTTCTCATCCCGTTCGTGTTAGACCCAACAACAGCACGGAGAACTCGAAATCGAGTTCTCCGTGCTGTTGTTGTAGGTATCAGGTTCCTTCGTAATCCAAGATCACGGTATATGCGTGATATACTTGATGTATGGATTGCACGCCGTGCTTATCTCAGCCATAACTTTTTGTAACCTCCCAACGGGCGTACCACAAAGCGGAAGGTGTAATCGCCATAAGGCAACAGATAGGCCGGACGAGGCCAAGAGCCCCAGCCATCCTCTCCCCCGACGCCCATCTGGGCAAGATCGAGGTGCAGGTTCACCAACGACCGTGGAGTCAGCTCCCCGGAGTGACGTTGATGTTTCTGGAGTCCGTCATCCAAATCGGAGGTCCGGTAGGGCAGAGCCGATGCACTGAAGGGGAGGTCGCTACGGATCTCAATTCCTCGACCTGAAAGATCGACCTGCTGCCACATCCGCACATCGCATTTGTTGCCGCTCTCCTGCGGGCGCACATAGGGATAGTATTGGTCTTCGACCTGCTGGAAATAGATTCCAATCTCCGCGGCCGCCTTGCGATCGGCGTAATTCTCGATCGGCCCACGACCGTAGTAGATGAGACGGTCAAAGGTCTGAGGCATCGTCCACTCCATCCCGAAACGGAACAGGTGAGGCATCTGCTTTTGGGTCGAATCTCCCGTCAGGCTCTGCTGTACGGCCATCGTTCCGCTGCCGTCGATCTGATAGGTCAGGGTCAGATGCGCCGCCAACTCCGGCATTTCATACTGTGCGGTGACCGTGACATACGCCAACGTATCATGCTGCACACTCTCCAAGGCCGTGAGCTTCATCTGCGGGGCGCGCCACAACTCGAACTTCTCCTGCATCTTGGCGCCAAAATCGTTATCCGTCGGGGCACGCCAGAAGCAGGGACGCAACGGATAATCCGTCTTGAGCATCGGTTTGCCATCCATCACATAATCGGTCAACCATCCGATCACCCGATCAAAGCAGAGGGTAAAGGTCTCGCCCTTCACCACCACCGCCTTGGTCGAAGGCTCAATCCACACCGGGAGTCCAGAGGGGATCAGATCGGCCGTATAGGCTGTATAGGGGCGTACTTCCAACTGTTCGGAGGCTAAAATGGTTCCGGCTGCCAGCAAACCTTCGGCCTGTTTGAGCAGATAACGCACATTCAACAACAGCTCCGACCCACTCTTTGGCAGGGTGTACCCTAAATCCATCGTTATGTGTTGCTGCGGAGCCACATTCAACTGCTCCACCGCACCCTGTGCTACCGGTCGACCATCAGAGATCAACGT
>JAQUZZ010000023.1 GCA_028691095.1 Alistipes sp.
AAACCCCACCAATCGTCGTGCCGTTCCCTCTTTTTTCTGTCGCTCGAAGAGCAGTCGGTCGCTGCAGTTCTTGCCCTCCACCAACGACGTAATCCAGCCCAACCCCGCCTCAATGGGCGAAGTGGTATCATCAATATCGTTTCCGTACAACGAGAACCCCATCTCCAGACGCAACGTATCACGCGCTCCCAATCCGATATTCTGCAATCCGAACTCAGCCCCCTCACGCCACAGCGCCTCCCACAGTTTCGGAGCATCCTCATTGGCCACATAGACCTCACACCCTCCTGCTCCGGTATACCCCGTCACCGAGAAGATCGCCTGCTCGATCCCCTCCACTGAGGTCTTCACAAAGGAGTAGTAGGGTAACTGCGCCACCTCCACCTCCGGACACAGCCGTTGCATCAGCGCCATCGCCTGCGGCCCTTGAATCGCCAACTGTGCGATCTCATCCGAAGCATTGTAGAGCTCCTGCCCCGGTCGCAATCCGAAACATTCGCCGTGTGCCACCAGATGTTCCCAATCCTTCTGGGTGTTGGCAGCATTGACGACAAGCAGATAGGTCTCTTCGTCGATGCAATAGACCAAAATATCATCGACCAACCCTCCTCTTCCATTGGGAAGTGCCGAATATTGAATTTTCCCATCGTAGAGCGCCGCCACATTGTTGGTGGTGACATATTGCAGAAAGTCCAAAGCCCGTGGCCCTTTCACCCAAATCTCTCCCATGTGGCTGACATCGAACACACCGACGCGCTCACGCACCGCCGTGTGTTCATGATTGATTCCCGTAAACTCGATGGGCATATTGTACCCTGCAAATTCGGCCATTCGAGCCCCCTGCGCGATGTGATACGCAGTAAATGGTGTAGTTTTCATAAATTCTGTTTAAGCACAGCGTGCGATGTATGAGCAATAAACGCATCGGTATATCCATCCTATACCGTGACAAGATGGTTCAATGCTGCTTTGGGGGTTCTTCATCGTCAGAGGCACCGCCTTCTTCATCGAGAATCCAGCAAAGCGCCTTCAAAGAAAGTAAAAATAATCAAATAAACCCGCTTTTGTCTGAAAATCTTCAACCCGCGATGCGCAACGCCTGCTTTCCGAAGGATTGGCGAAGGACTCGATTCCGGTCTTGCCTCCTCGAAGAGCGGGGAGGCGCATCTCGCAATCCGCCCCCCGCCTCTGCGCTCTACTTGCGCTTCATCAACAGAATCACCAAATTGGAATCGTACCGGAGTTGGGTTCCGAACTGTGTATTGAAGAGGTCGATGCTATTCCCAAATAAAGAGGAGGGCTGGAGGGCAAAGATCACCTCGTGCTGAGGAGTTACCCCTTTGGGTGCAAACATCGGAAGGTTAAACATTCCCTCTGTGAGTGCCATTTCGCCATAGACATAGGGGGTTTGGGTCTGCCCGTCATAACGGACAAAGAAATTTTTCACCGGAACCCCCACCGGTGTCTCGCGACAACGAAACATACACTCACGCCCCAGCACCACCACATTACTCAGAACGCCGATGTAATGCTCTTGATTGAGCAACTGGGCGCTGTATGCGGCGTCCTTCGTCTGACAAAGTGCCTCGAAGGGCGGATTCTTGGCTCCAAAGTCGGCCCTGAGGAAGGCTCGGGCGCTATCGCTCACTTGGTAGATCGTATTGCTGTACGGGTAATAGAAATAGGGGATTCCCTTTTCATCCTTCGTGAACGTGCTTTGGAAGGTGGTTTCGATAAACTGTTGCACCGGAAAGTAACCTTGTCGCATCTCCTGCAAATCCTCCGAAACATACATCAGGTTGTAGCGTTGAGGGTTCGCCTCAGCATAGCAACTGTAAATCCAGAACCCCTCAGGCATCTTCACAAACGAGTTGAAGCAGAATTTCGAGGGTTTGATTTCGAGAATCGCACCATTCATTGCATAGGTAAACATCTTCTGCGTAATGCGATCCATCGCATAGATCCGTTTGGTTTGCGGATCGACATCCACATCGCACAACTCGATATACTCCCTCTCGGCTCTTCCGCGTTGCCCGATGCGACGCACAAAGTTACCCTTCGCATCAAAGAGCAAGATTTTGCCCGATTCTGCCGGATCAAAGAGCACCACCGTGTCATCCACCAGATAGACACTGTGCGCCTCGGAGATAAACTGTTCCGTCGACTGCCCCGACAGGGGGATAACCCGACCGATCTCATAGAAATCCTGATAATTGAACGGTTTCGCCTGCGACACATCCACCTGTATTCGTACCGCGGTGTCGGTAGCAGCATTCTGAGAAGTACAAGCATATTCCAAACCGCTCAGACACAAGATGAAAAGTAAAATAGATCGTGATTTTTTCATAGAAAAAATATAGGGCATATCCGGTTGAAGCACAGCGTGCGATTTATAAACAATCAATATATCGGTATATCAGTCACCTACCGTGACCAAAGGGTTCAATCATTCTTGGAAGTTACTTCTTTGGACACCGAAAAACAGGTCACCCCGCAAGTAAGTTACAAAAAGATCCGAGAAATACAACGGAAGGGGCTCACAAAAACAAGGCACGCGATCCCCCGCCCCGTCGCACCGTCTCGTCACGAATTTCGGGCAAGATTGGGGAATTCGGTGAATTTGTGCTAATTTTAGGGCGTGATTCCGAAAAACTGACTCGATGTTTCTCAAAATTTTATTGATCTGTGTGATTATCTACATCATCGTTGTCACCCGATCGCGCATACGGCTTCCCAATCCGACCCTTCAGGCGACGGTCGATGTCTTGCAGGCCGCCACGCTGAAGGATGAACACGTGATGGAGATGGCACGCAAATACATCGACCGCGAAGATGCCCAACATCCGCTGCTGTCGAGCGATGACCCCTATGCCGCACGTCTGGCGCGTCTCACCTCGCGCTATCTGGCGGTCAATAACGTTCCGCTGAATTTTCGGGTCTACCGCACCTCGCAGATCAATGCCTTCGCCACGGCCGACGGCAGCATCCGGATCTTCACAGGGTTGATGGATCTGATGAACGACGAAGAGTTGATGGCGATTGTGGGGCATGAGATGGGACACATCCGCAACAGCGACACCCTGAGTGCCATGCGTAAAGCCTACCTCACCTCGGCTGCCCGCAATGCGTTGGGAGCGGCCGGTGGAGTCCTTGGATCGTTGAGCAGTTCGCAGTGGGGATCGTTGGCGGAGAAACTGGCCAGTTCGCAGTTCTCCCAAACGCAGGAGTATGCCGCCGACGACTTTAGTTTCGGCTTCTTGCAGCGCAACGGCTACACCCCCTATGCCATGGCCTCCGCACTGGAGAAGATCCATCGCACCTCCCAACGCAACGACGATCAGGCCGATGCCGTCTTGCAACTCTTCTCCACACACCCCGACAGTTACAGCCGTGCCGCCCGCATCCGCGCCAAAGCCGACGCGCTCCCCGCTGCCCTTCCGGCATCCTAAAAATCCAGCGCAACCGGAGGTTCTTCGCTTAAGGGCAGGATTTATAAAAAATTTCATTTTCCTTTATTTTTGTTATACCTTTGTGGCGTCCAATGAGGCTTCAAGCCTCCACTTTTCCCTCGTCTCCGGTGTCAGGCGCACGCCTTTGAGACCCCGTCACTGAGGGAAAACCAAGCCAGCACAACGCAGCGCGACAGGGCATCGTCGCACGCTCTTGCGGCAAAGACAACGAGCATTAACGATCTTTTAACAATAAAAAGCTATGGCTTACAGAATGATTCTCAATGAGACCTCCTATTTTGGGGCAGGCTCAAGAAAAGTAATCGCAGACGAGGTTGCAAAACGCGGATACAAAAAAGCGTTGGTCGTAACCGATAAAGATTTGGTGAAATTCGGTGTTGCCGCACAGGTTACCGACGTCCTGAAAGCTGCCGGCATCCCCTTTGAGATGTTCGACGAGGTGAAACCCAACCCCACCGTTACCAACGTAAAAAACGGTATTGCTGCATTTAAGGCTGCAAAAGCCGACTTTATCGTAGCCATCGGAGGCGGTTCTTCGATGGATACGTCCAAAGCCGTAGGTATCATCATCAACAACCCTGAGTTCGAGGACGTTGTCTCTTTGGAAGGTGTAGCCAACACCAAGAAGAAAGCCATCCCCATGATCGCACTGCCCACCACGGCGGGTACGGCTGCCGAGGTAACCATCAACTATGTGATTACCGACGAGAAGAGTATCAAAAAGATGGTTTGCGTCGATCCGAACGACATCCCGACCTTGGCCATCATCGACCCCGAATTGATGCTCTCCATGCCTCGCGGACTGACCGCCGCTACCGGTATGGATGCCTTGACCCACGCCATCGAGGGTTTGATTACCTTGGGTGCATGGGAGATGAGCGATATGTTCGAGCTCAAAGCCATTGAGATGATCGCCAAATGGTTGCCCAAAGCTGTGGAGAATCCTTCGGACATCGAAGCCCGTGACGGTATGGCAACCGCTCAATACATTGCCGGTATGGCCTTCTCCAACGTAGGATTGGGTTTGGTTCACGGCATGGCTCACCCGCTGGGTGCCTACTATGACATTCCTCACGGCGTAGCCAACGCCCTGTTGTTGCCCTATGTAATGGAGTACAACAAGGAGGCTGCCAAACTCAAATATCGTGCGATTGCCGAAGCAATGGGTGTAAAAACCGTTGGCATGAGCGACGACCAAGCTGCACAAGCTGCCGTAGACACCGTGAAGGCTTTGGCCATCCAGGTACACATTCCGCAGCATCTGAGCGAGATCAAAGTTCCCGAAGAGGGTCTGCCCACGCTGGCAAAAGCTGCTTTCAATGACGTTTGCACCCCGGGTAACCCGCGCAAAGCCAATGTAGAGGAGATTCTGGAACTCTACAAAACCGCATTCTAAGCACACGTACCATCTATAAACGTATGTTTACCCTTGGTTTCCGAGGGGGTACATCATAAAACGAATCAAGGGGAGGATCTGCGGATCTTCCCCTTGATTTTTTAGATTATGTGAAGTACGTGAGCTCGACGCACGATCATTTTGTGCAATTCCGACTTAAGGGTCAAAATCCCACGTCCCCGCTCCCTCCCCAACGGGGTAAAAAAGGTCGCAAGGAGATTATCGAAGAGCCATAGAAGGTGCGACCCATAAGTCCCAATTTTAGCCAATCACCCCTGCCAGATAGAACGCTGACAGGGGTGATTTACATTTTGAGCGAGGGGGTCGTCGCGCCTTCTTTAACGCATCAACCTATCACTTCCTCATTCTGCGGCACCACTTTATAAACCCGTGATTTTCTTGATCTCATTGAGCTTATTGAGGGCCTCCAGCGGAGTCAGTGCATTGATGTCGAGTCCGCGGATCTCATCGCGAATCTGTTTGAGCACCGGATCATCCAATTGGAACATACTGAGCTGCACGCCTCCCATGGCCGGTTCGATCCCCCGCATCGAGACGGGTTGCGAATCTTGCAGCTTCCCCCGATGCTTGGCCTCCAGCTCCTGCAAAATGCGGTTTGCACGATCGATCACCAACCCCGGCATACCGGCCATCTTCGCCACATGAATACCGAAAGAGTGCTCCGTACCCCCCGGAACCAACTTCCGCAGGAAGATCACCTTCCGATTCAGCTCTTTGACGGCCACATTAAAGTTCTGAATGCGCGGATAGAGCTCCGCCATCTCGTTCAGCTCATGATAGTGGGTAGCAAAGAGGGTTTTGGCTCGTGCCGAAGGGTGCTGGTGAATATACTCCACCATCGCCCATGCAATCGAGATTCCATCATAGGTGCTGGTTCCTCGTCCGATCTCATCCAGCAGCACCAAGCTACGCGGAGAGAGGTTGTTCAGGATGCTCGCCGACTCCAGCATCTCCACCATAAAGGTCGATTCCCCCTGTGAGATGTTATCCGAAGCTCCCACACGCGTAAAGATCTTATCCACGATGCCGATATGAGCCTCTGTTGCCGGCACATCGCTACCGATCTGCGCCATCAGCACAATCAGAGCCGTCTGACGCAGCAAGGCCGACTTTCCGGACATATTCGGGCCGGTGATGATGATAATCTGCTGCTGTGAATCATCGAGCCGCACATCGTTGGGAATATAGGACTCCCCGACCTTCATCAGGGTCTCGATCACCGGATGACGACCTTGTCGAATATCGAGAAGCGCCGAATCGTTCACCTCCGGCCGACAATAGTGTTGATCCAACGACAACGAGGCAAACGACAGCAGACAGTCGAGTTGTGCCACCTGGGCGGCATCCCCCTGAATCTTGGCCGTAAACTGCGAGAGAGCCTGAAGCAGTGCCGCAAACAGCTCCTGCTCCAAGACCAAGATGCGACTCTCGGCCCCCAAGATCTTCTCCTCATACTCTTTGAGTTCCGAGGTGATATAGCGTTCGGCTCCGGTCAGCGTCTGCTTACGGATCCAACTCTCAGGCACTTTATCTTTGTGGGCATTGCGCACCTCAATATAGTATCCAAAGACGTTGTTGAAACTGATTTTGAGCGAGGGAATCCCCGTCGCCTCACTCTCTCGTTGCTGAATGGAGGAGAGGATCTCCTTTCCGTGTGCCGCCACATTGCGCAGGTCATCCAGCTCGATGCTCACCCCGGGGGCTATCACCCCCCCCTTCTGAATCTGGTTGGAGGGATCGGGGTAGACCTCACGGTCGATCCGATCGCGCACTTCGAGACACAGCTCCAATCGTTGGGCAATGGCTTGTAGCGGCTCCGCATCCGACTTCTGCAATTCGCACTGCATCTTCTCAATCGCATAGAGTGCCTGTTTGAGTTGCACCACCTCACGCGGAGTCACACGCCCCACGGCAATGCGGGAGATGATTCGTTCCAAATCGCCGATCGTCCCAATCGCTTCGTAGAGCAACTCGCGAAGCTCGCCTCTCTCGCGCAACAACGCCACCACCTCCTGTCGTTTCCTAATCGCCTCCACCTCCTTGAGCGGAAGGGAGATCCAACGGCGGAGCATCCGCGCACCCATCGGCGAAGCGGTGCGATCCATCACGTCAAAAAGCGATTGTCCCTCCGCCCCTCCGTTCGGGGTGAAGAGCTCCAGGTTGCGGATCGAGAATTTATCAATCCAGACAAAACGATCTTCGTCAATCCGCGATATGGCAGAGATATGTTGGGTATTGCGATGTTCGGTGAACTCCAGGTAGTAGAGCACTGCACCCGCCGCGGCCACGGCTGCATGGAGCGTGTCGATGCCAAAGCCCTTGAGCGATGTGGTGCCGAACTGGGTTTGCAACTTCTCCCGACCCGAACTCTCGGTGAACATCCACGGATCCAAGCGGTAGGTGTAGTATTTCGAGCCGAAAGCCTCGGTAAACTCACTCTCGTACCCTTTGGGGTAGATAATCTCCTTGGGTGAGAGGTTGGCTAAGAGCTTGTCGACATAGGAGGCTTCGCCCTCCGCGGCATAGAACTCTCCGGTCGAAACATCAAGAAAGGCGACGCCCACTCGACTCTTGCCGAACAAGACCGCCGCCAAAAAATTATTCTCCTTGCAGTTGAGCACATTGTCACTGAACGAGACCCCCGGAGTCACCAATTCGATCACCCCGCGTTTGACAATGCTTTTGGCCGTTTTGGGATCCTCCAGTTGTTCGCAGATCGCAACCCGTTCTCCGGCGCGCACCAATTTGGGCAGGTAGGTATCCAACGCATGATGGGGAAACCCTGCTAACTCGACATACGCAGCTGCGCCATTGGCGCGTCGGGTCAAGGTGATCCCTAAAATCTTACTCGTCAGGATGGCATCCTCTCCGAACGTTTCGTAGAAGTCGCCGATTCGGAAGAGCAGAATGGCATCACTGTGCAACGCCTTCATTTGGTAATACTGCTTCATGAGAGGCGTCTCTACATATTTGGTCTCCTTTTTGGTCTCTTTACTGGAAGTTTTTGCCATAGTCTATTGAAAAGTCTCTGCAATATTAACCAAAATCGGGCAGAATCGCAACGTCTCAACGCCCGGGAGATCCAAGAATCGACCTTCTGGTCACGGCAAGAGGGCTATAAATTGCAGGATGTACCGAAAATTTCAGAAATTCGGAAATTATATCGTATTTTTGTAAACTTTACGGGAGTCGACCCCCGATCGGGTCCGAAGGTTGCTGCTTTTCGCTAACGCGTGTAGTGCGTGCAGCCGACCTCCCGCGGAACATTGCAAAATCAACCCCATTATGTTTGAAAATCTAACCGACAAACTCGAACGTTCCTTCAAGATCCTCAAAGGAGAGGGTCGTATTACGGAGATCAATATTGCCGAGAGCCTCAAGGAGATTCGACGGGCACTCATCGACGCCGACGTCAACTACAAAGTAGCCAAGACCTTCACCGACGAGGTCAAGAACAAGGCGTTGGGGCAGGATGTACTCACCGCCGTCAAACCGGGGCAGATGATGACCAAGATCGTCCGCGACGAGTTGGCTCTGCTCATGGGCGGCACGATGAGCGACATTCGACTGGAGGGCTCCCCGGCCGTAGTGCTGATCGCAGGACTTCAAGGTTCGGGTAAAACCACCTTCTCGGGCAAGCTGGCCAATCTGATCAAGAGCAAGAAGGGGCGTCAGGTGCTGTTGGTTGCAGGCGACGTCTATCGTCCGGCTGCCATCGACCAGCTCAAAATCTTAGGCGAACAGATTGGCGTCGAGGTCTACACCGAGCCGGACAATCGCAATCCGGTGCAGATTGCTCAGAACGCCATCAAATATGCGCGTACCAACCACCTCAACACGGTGATTGTCGACACCGCGGGACGTCTGGCCGTAGACGAGCAGATGATGCAGGAGATTACGGCACTCAAAAAAGCCGTAACCCCCAGCGAAACGCTCTTCGTGGTGGATGCCATGACGGGACAAGATGCCGTCAACACCGCGCGGGAGTTCAACGATCGCCTCGACTTCGACGGAGTCGTACTGACGAAACTCGACGGTGACACACGTGGCGGTGCAGCCATCTCGATCCGTGCCGTGGTCAACAAACCCCTGAAATTCATCAGTTCGGGAGAGAAGATGGATGCCTTACAGATTTTCCACCCCGAACGAATGGCCGACCGAATTTTGGGCATGGGCGACATCGTCTCCTTGGTCGAAAAGGCACAGGAGCAATACGACGAAGAGGAGGCACGCAAGTTGAAGAAGAAATTGGTCAAGGATCAATTCAACTTCAACGACTTCCTAACGCAGATCGGACAGATCAAGAAGATGGGGAACCTGAAGGATCTGGCCTCCATGATCCCGGGCGTGGGCAAAGCACTCAAAGATGTAGAGATCAGCGACGACGTCTTCAAGCAGACCGAGGCAATCATCCATTCGATGACCCCCATCGAACGTGAGAATCCCTCCATGATCAACGGCAGTCGCAAGCAACGCATCGCCAACGGTAGCGGCACGACGATTCAAGAGGTCAACCGGCTTCTCAAGCAGTTTGAAGATACACGCAAGATGATGAAGAGCTTCGCGGGAGGAATGCCGAAACTCTCGCAGATGGCCGGACGTATGCCGCGCCGTTAGCGACTCCGCCCTCAGGCACATGAAGTAACCCCCATGCGTATCACGGCAAATGCCTTATAGCTGTGGTTACTGCTCATAAGCGCTTATTTTGGCATTACAACCGCACGACGTGCACAAAGCGATAGATCATGCAGATTATTGACGGAAAAGAAGTAGCCGCGAAACTCCGTAAGGAGATCGCCACAGAGGTCGAACAATGGATGGCCGCAGGGCATCCGCGACCCTATCTGGTGGCCATTTTGGTAGGGAATGACGGAGCCAGCCAGACCTATGTAGGTCACAAAGAGAAGTGTTGCAATGAAGTAGGATTCCGCTCCACCGTATTACGTTTACCCGAGGAGACGACCGAAGCTCAACTCCTCGCTGAGATTGCTCAACTCAATGCCGATCCCGAAGTGGACGGATTCATCGTACAGTTACCGCTCCCCAAACACATCTCCGAACAGAAGGTGATCGAGGCGATTGATCCGCGCAAAGATGTGGACGGCTTCCATCCGGTCAACACAGGACGGATGATCTCCGGTCTTCCGGCCTATCTTCCCGCCACACCGGACGGGATTTTGGAGCTTCTGCGCCACTACAAGATCGAAACCGCGGGCAAGCATTGCGTGGTGATCGGTCGGAGCAATATCGTAGGTCGTCCGATGGCCAACCTCCTGTCGCAGAAGGGTTGGGACTGCACGGTCACCCTGTGTCACAGTCGCACCCAGAACCTCAAAGAGGTGGTTCGTAGCGGAGACATCATTATCGCCGCCTTAGGGAAGGCCGAATTTGTCACTGCCGATATGGTCAAAGAGGGAGCTGTCATCATCGACGTGGGCATCACGCGCGTCAAGAGCGACAAAACCAAAACGGGATGGAAATTGCTGGGCGACGTCAAATTCGACGAAGTGGCACCCAAGTGCAGCTACATCACACCGGTTCCGGGAGGCGTAGGCCCCATAACCATCATCTCTCTGATGAAGAACACGTTGAAAGCCGCGCGCAAAGAGGTATAAGCGGTTTTCCATAACACACACTGCCCCTTCACCACAAGTCCTCCCCTATGTTTAGGGGAGGACTTGTGTATTTCGATAACCCTCACCCATCCTCCCCCACACCGTTGGGGGAGGAGCTTTTCAGCGGTATATCACGAATTGCAACCTCCGCAAGCAGATGGAACTCGAGACGTTTCAAATCCGTAAAACTCCCGTTAACGGCTTTTGCAGAAGCCTTGTTTTCCTTCGATAACCCCCTCCCAACCTCCCCCACACCGTTGGGGGAGGAGCTTTTCAGCGGTATCATTTTTGGAAATTACTTAAAGATCCTCGCATCCCCCTTTCCACCCTACATCCTCAG
>JAQUZZ010000024.1 GCA_028691095.1 Alistipes sp.
ATTCCGTTGGCTTTAGGAGGCGATCTGCCGGGCAATGAGATCCAAAGTCCGATGGCCAAGGTGATCTTGGGGGGATTGCTCAGTTCCACCCTGCTCAACGGATTTATTATTCCTGTGGTATATTGGATGTTGTATCGAAAAACCAGTCAACAATGAGAAGAATCATCTTTTGCCTTCTGCTCGTCGTCACAACCTTAGAGAGTGTGAGGGCACAACGTAATATCGAGAGCGTACTTCGACAGGTGGAGGGCTCCAGTTCCGAACTTCAGGCACGACGTGAGCTGACTGCTGCCCAGCAGATCGAGGCACGCACCGGCAACTCGCTTCCCGACCCCACGGTGGAGATGGAGAGCCTCTGGGGAGGTACACAAGGGGTGAATAATTCGGAGCTCACCATTGCGCAACCCTTTGATTTTCCTTCGGTGTATGCCTCGCGCAACAAGTTGGCGCGGTTGCGTGCCGGTTTGTACGACAGCGAGGGGGCCGCTTTTCGGCAACAGTTGTTGCTGGAGGCGAAGCAACTCTGCATTGAGGTGATCTATCTGCACCGGATGCGGGAGATGCTGAACCGACGATTGCAGGCGGCCGAGGAGTTGGAGGCGATGTATCGTCGCAAACTCGACTCGGGAGAGAACGATCGTTTGGCATACAATAAGATCAAAGTGGAGCAGATTGCCGCACGCACCGAGGCGGGAGTGAAGGAGTCGGAGTGGATCTCTCGATGTCAGCAACTCGCGCGCCTAACCGGCCAATCGGAGGATCGGTTTGAGGATCTCACCTATCCTGCGGTGGAGGCATTGCCTGCCTTGGAGCAGATCCGCGAACTCTATATGGCTCCGCAGGGCAATCCGGAGTTGGCCGGATTGGAGCAGGAGCAGCAGATCGGGGAGCGCACCGAGAAGCTGAGTCGGTCGATGGCACTACCGCGTTTTGAGGTGGGTTATCGGCATGACTTTGGGGCGGAGGGACGTTTCAAGGGCTTCAAAGTCGGGATGTCGTTGCCCTTGTTTGAGAGTCGCAATCGGGTGCGCGCGGCACGGGCTCAGACGACCTATGCCAAGGCGCGCTTAGCCAGTGCCCGCGAGATCAACCAATCGGAGTTGCAACAACTCTACGATCAGGCTGCCACCCTGCAACAGTCGTTACAGGCTATGGAGTCGTTGCAGCCACTCGATGAGAGTGCACAGTTGTTGCGTCGCGCCCTTGACACGGGTGAGATTTCGCTGGTGGAGTACGTCACCCAGATGAGCCAACTCTATAACGATCGGGCGATGCTCTTGCAAATCGAGCGAGACTACCAGCAGGTGACCTCCGCGCTCTATCGTTTCGCCCTGTAATGTAAGCCTCCCCCAACGGAGCGGGGAGAATGGAAGGGGGTGTCGAAGCAAAAAGGGGCTTTTGCAAAACGCCGTTGACGTGAACTTCACGGATTTGAAACCCACGTTGAACTTCACACTGCCCGCCCTCTCCCATAACGCCAAATGAAACTCCTGAAAAGGATGAATTTTGGCGTTATTTTTGTTGGATACTTGTGTTATTTCATACAAATAAGATATTTTTTTAACGTTTATAACAAAACCCAAGATTAATCTCTACCTTTGTGGCGGTCGGAGCGATTTTTGCAAGTCATATAATGTAACGTATTTGTTATTAGTGATATGTAGCCTTGAAAAATCCTTCCGAATGTGAAACCCATAAGCATTGATTCCTATGAAAATTGTCGGTGAACCGAAAGCCTTCTTGAGCAACGAAGCGTTGCAGTTACTCAATCTCTATGAGTCGTTAGGCCCCCGGGCAGAGATCTTTCTGCCACGCCACATTTTTGACAATCTCACCAGTTTTGTGGCACTCTGCATGGAGGAGCCCGAAGATCCGGCAAAACAACAGGCCGAGATCAATCGTTATTTGCTGAAATTCAGAGAGGATATTCCGGGTTACACCGATGTGTCGTTGATGTTGATTCCCCATGGCAACTCCAAGGCGTTTGAGTTGAGCAACCGACGGGGACAATTTGTCAAAAAGATCAACGCGCTCTTGGATACCGACGGCACAACACCCGATATGAAAGAGGTGTTGCGCAACATTCGCGATACGCATGATATGTCGGTGGGAACCCCTCCGATCAATAGTTCGCACATTGAGTTTATGTCGCAGGTTCAGTTGGGCGGTCATGTGCGGGATCTGCGCAAATATCGCGACGTGATCGGGGTGACCGGCGACCTCAATGAGGCGCACTGGAACTACCTGATGGATACCCTCGAACAGATGATTAGCCAGAGCACCCACTATACGACCAAAGCCGAGGTGAGCGATTTTCTCTATCGCAGCCGATGGGCGGTCAACTACAAGGGAATGAACGGCATGATTCGCACCGTGGTCTCCGGCAATGCCGACAAAGCGGTGTCGCTGCTCAAAGGGGATGTGTTCCATAAGGATGCGGTGGTGGTCTTGGAGAGTCCCACCCCCGAGGTACTGTTTGAGCAGATGACCGTGGACACCACCTCCATTTTTGTGGTGAAGGTCAAACACGCCCGCATCAACCACTATGCCGGAGCCCAATGGTTCCCGCTGCTCACCCGTTTGGTGATTGTCGATGACTCCAAGGAGTCGCGCAGCTCCAACACCTCGCTGGTCTTCTGCTTCCACAACGGTATCATCAATACGCTCAACAAAGTACACACCAAGAAGCTGGGCTCCCCGGCCAACACCCAGCTCAATTTGCGCTTGATTCTGGAGAATGTAAACCCCTCCTACTTGATGGAGTTTCGGGAGAAACTGGAGGTGCAGATCGAGGAGTACGGACGGGAGATTCGGGAGCTGCTCTTGGAGCAGACGGGCGACGACACCGATATAGAGAAGCGGATCAACCTCTTCAAACTCGATGCCTTCTCGCGTCAGGTGGTGCAGGATAAATATTCGTTGGAGAAGTTGCGCGATTTCATCTTCTTCTTGGAGAATTGCCACAAGCAGGAGAGCAAGAAGATCCAGACCCAAGAGTTGATCGACGAGTTTGAATCGCGGATGCGCAACTATTTCTACTCCGGCAACAAGTTGATCGACGTCATCACGATCTTGGAGGGGGGCGGACGCCACCAGATCAAGACCTTTGGCGACTATCTGCGTAGCCGGACGTTTAACAACCTCAACAGCAAGATCCGTTATGCCTGTCAGGTGATTTTGGATGTGATTCCCAGTTGTTACGAACGGACACTGAAAAACCATTTTCACAAGAACTTCGGCATTAACCTCTTCCTTGAGAAGTATCAGGAGTACCTGACCAAAGTGGGCAAAGATGCCGACAACAAGGGACGGTTCGAGAAGTTCATGATCGACTTGGGGATTCGTGATAAATATTTCGCGTTGAGCGAGGAGGATCGCAACATTGTGAAGAACTTCCTCTCAGCACTGGGCAACATGGATCAAACCTCTGTGTCGGACTCGGTGCAGATGATTATTCGCGACCTGCTCTTCAATCCCAACGGCCGACCGAAACCCTACATTATCTACAATGGGGTGCAGGCTTGGGAGTACAAAGATCTGCTGCCCGACGACTGTTTTGATGTCAACCCCTTTGATGTGGAGATCGAGAACGACGAGAACGGCCGATTGGCCTATGATCGTCTGATCGACCGTTTGTCGCGCATCAAATCGACCTTGGCGCTCTTCGACGACAGCGGAAGCTTGTGGGATCTCTTCTGTGAGAATACGACCATCATCCTCAACGACCCCAATAACCCGACCGGTTATTCGGATTTCAATACCGAGTCGATCAACAACTTCCTGCGTTTCCTGAACAGTTGCAAGATCACGCTCTTTCTGGACGAGGCCTATGCCGAGAGTGTGAAGATCGAGGATCAGACGATGCCCAAGTGGCGCACGATCTCGCGTTATATCATGAATAACATCAACGCCCAGTCGCGCATCAAGGCCATCTCTTCGCTCTCGACCACCAAGAATCTGGCTGCCACGGGTGAGCGTCTCGGAGCCGTAGCCTTGACGCCCCAAGCCTGCGATTTTGCAAAGTATGCTCGTAGCTGCAACAGCGCGGCACATGGCAACAACAACTCGTTGTTGATGCTCAATAATCTGTTAGAGACGGCACAAGTGGCCAAGTGCATCAAAGATCGCATCGAGGCGGAGTTGCCCAAGAATGCCTCTCGCTCCAAGATCAAACGGGCGATTGTGAAGTTCATCGTCGATCAGATCAGCAAGACCGAACAGAACAACGAGCTCAGTAAGACCAACCGACAGCTTCACAAGACGGCCGGCTTTGAGGGTTCACCGCTCTATCGCTTCCTGCTGGATGAGTTGGTGTCGCTGGATAAGCTGGATGTGTTGGGGTTGCCCGATGATTTCAAATACAAGGACGAGCCCTTCTTCCTCTATTACCAAGCGCGTTTGGTGGAGAACCTGAATCGTTATCGGGTCAACAAGAATTTCCGCCGTGAGTCTCTGTCCCGCATGAAATTGGCACTCTCCATTGCCCAACGCCTCCTCGACGGCACGCCGGAGGGCGAACGGGTGGGGTATCTGAAATCAGACGGTTCCTATCTCTTCAACTTTCGGGTGAGCGGAGAGCAGATCTCCTATGCCGACCTCTTGCTCTTCTGTCAAGCCTTGGCTCGTTATCGGGGCGTGGCGACGGTTCCCTATCCGACGGGTGTGGTGCGCTTCTCGCTGGGCGGCTATATCTCGGCCACCGAGGAGGGACGCAAAACCTTTGCCGCAGAGTTGGAGGACTCCTTCCGGATCTTTGTGAAATACTGGTTGCGTTTTGCCGACGCGCGCAAAGCCTCCGAGAATCAGGGTGTGGAGAGCGTGGTACTCCTGGATCGAGTGCTCGGTTTTGTCAAAGATCAGGACTTCATCGACGCCGTATTGGGCGACTACGCCCTCTCAGGCAAATACCGCAAAGACAAGGCTCCCTCGTTGCAGATTCGCGACGTGCGCTCGCTCTATCATGCGTCGCCGGAGCGTAGCGGGGTGACGATTACCACGATCGGTCGGTCGGCCAATTCGGTGATCGAGTTGCATGGTGACAACATCGGAAGCTGCAAAGATGTCTTTGAGTTTATCAAGAGTTCGGCCTTCACCAAGATCTATGAAAACCTCTTGGCTCAGGTCTACAAACGCGTTCCGGCATTGATGGATTTGGATTTCAATACGGTCAGTTCGCGATATAGCAAGGCGGTGATTCTGAAATATATCACCAACAAGAAGACCTTCCAGCCCAATCATCATGTATTGGACAATCCGGAAGAGAAGAATGTGATGCGCGAGATCCTCATCGAGATGGAGAATCTGCTCTTCTCCGACAGCAAGATGAAGATCATGGCGATCAATGCCACGGGCGATCCGGAGCTGGATAAGGCCAAATTGGAGGGTCTCAATGCCATCATCAAAAAGTACATTCGGGAGATCCTGCTCCATTTCAACCTGCCCTTCGAGAAGACGAGTCTGGAGCCGAGTCGCAAGGAGATCATTCGTGTGGCCGGAGAGTGCTTCGAGGAGATCACCGGCATCAAACTCTCGGAACTGAACCTGAATATTTGGGTCGATGAATTTATGCGCAACCTGCGCGAGCTGCCAGAATACCAATCCTTGCAGATTTCGCAGAAGAGCATCGGCTATGTCATCAACTGCGTGAAGGAGGGCATCGCCAAGTCCCCCTCCATCACCGACAAGATTCTCTACCTCTATCTGCTGAACAACAACAATTCGTTCTATAAGCTGATCTGTAAGAAGCTGAAGTATTTCAACGACAAGATTGTCGGCTGCGACGATTCGGAGCAGAAGATGTTTACCGAAGAGTTTGTATCGACGATTTTGCCTACCGAGTTGGAGGATTTGAGCAACTACATCATGCGCAAGAAGGACATCAAGATCGCCGAGAGCGAGATCTATGCCGTGACGCGCAAGGTGGTGCGTTTCTACATTAGTCTCATCAAGCGGACGCGTGGCACCGATTATTACAATCGCTATGCCCATACGATGGTGCGCATTGTCGAGACGGCCTTCAAAAAGCAGAATTCGAGTGTCAACCAGATGGTACAACACGGCATCTCGCTCTACAAGGATTTCGAGATGGAGAACAAGGAGCTCGAAACTTTTGAGGGCGGACGGATCGGGTGGATCAATACCTTGATGAGCAAGTGTGGGGTGATCTCCTCCGAGCAGTCGGTGCAGGAGCACACCCGTATTGTGACCGATGCCAAGAAACGGGAGTATCCCTTCCACAAAATTGATCGGGTGATCTCGAAAAAGGAGGGGATGATGCCCACGGAGTTGACGCTCTCCGACGACTACATCCGATACATCGACCCTCGTCCCGACTCCCACTTCTTCGCCAACCGTCTGTCTCGTTTTGTGGCCAACATGGATTCGGACGACTATCGTTGTAAGGTGGTCAAACATGGCATTGTCAAAGAGTTGGTGATCTTCCAGAAGGGGTATATGAAGTATCTGACCGACAACTTCCGGCTGAACTACACAGAGGATATTTCGCTGAACGATATTACGCACTTTGTGCCCGATGTCATTGCACTGCTGGGAGCTCCGGAGAAGCTGATCTCCTTCCCGCAGATCGGATACTTTGATATTAAGGGCCCGACGGGAAACATCAAGACGATCGTGACCCCGCTCAAATCGGAGGCCGACTATTTTGGGGATGTGAAGAAACCGCGGCTGACGGTAATCAACGAGAAGGTCAAGGAGATCGGGGGCGTTCCGCGTCACGGTTCGCTCTTTCTGGTCGAGGAGAACGACGGAAGTGTCTTTGTGGTGGAGATCGACGGCGACAGCGGTGTGGGTAAGAGTGAGATGATTGCCGCCTTTGTCCTCAAGTGGTTGCGCAACAACCTGGAGGGGATCAATTCGGTGAAGATGATTGCCGGAGATATGTTCCACGAGTTCCAGGACGTGGAGGGCAATCTCTACGGCATCGGCACCGAGGTGGGCGATTTCTCTCGAACCACCGATTTCGACCCCGACTACATTCGGTACTACAAATATCTCTTCGAGAGCAGTGCCGACAGCAACGTGGAGGATCGGAATGCGCGGAGCACCGTGGGCGGAATGTGTGATATCACCATGCCGTTCAAGATCGACATCATGCTCAGTGCCAGCAACTACTCCAAAGAGGAGGGGGGCATCACGCGGATGGATAATCCGGAGACCTTCCTGCTCTACACCGATGCCCACGGCGAGCGCAAGGAGAAGGCGACCAGCAGTGACGGCCCGAACTTCCAACGCACCCTGAAGCGTTATACGGCCGACAAGAGTATCGTTGAGGTGATCTCGCGGCACGGCAACTACTTGGACGATATTCTCGATTGGGAGTATAGCTCTCAGGATAAGCAGTACTATCTGGCTTCGTCGTTCAAGTTGCTCGATAAGATTGATGCGACCGAGGTGGTGAAGATGATCTTCGTCAACCATGTGTTTGAACGCAATGGTGTTCGTTATCTGATTGAGGATGTGATCTTTGATGTGATTCGTAATCGCTTTATCGCCACGGTCTCTGTGGCGAACGATCCGCAGCGAGTCTCCACGGAGATGGCCATTGACCGTCGCATCTTCAGTGCGCTATTCGATTCGTTGGCCAGCACTCCTGGGGGACAGCCATTTATTGCCGAAGAGGGACAGGTGGAGTGCGTGAAGAGCCTGATTGCTTGTCTGCGTGGAGGCAAAGACGGCAAAGGCAAGGCGCGACATATTCAATGCGGCGTGCTCTCTACCGAGATCGGCAAGAAGGGGCGCGAAATCACGGGGCCTCAGAAAGCGGCTGCCGCCCTCAAGCAGATGATTCAGGAGGTGCGGGTCAATAAACCCGAAATCAACGAAGGGAAGATCAAAGTCAAACGGCTGCTCAACGAGAAGTATCGTCCGATTTTCGGGGGCGAGATGAACAGTGCCGAGTTGCTACGCTACAACTTCTACCTCTATCAACTGGAGCATATGCGTAAGGCCGATCTGCGTCGGATGGACAACCGCAATAAGCGGGTGGATATTCACAATCTGGTGAACTTCCATCCGTCGGATCGCGAGCAGGAGTTCAGCCCCTTGTTGGTGAATCCGAATCTCAACATCGAGTTGACCAGCTTTGGCGAGACCTTTGAGGAGTTGATGAGTTTTCCCAACTATCCCGAATTTGCCGAGGAGTTTGCGGCCAAGGTCGATCAACTCTACATTGCCCAGGGATATAGCGAGGAGACCAATATCAACAATATGATTTTGCAGTTGTTGATCCTGGAGGGATACGTCAATAGCGACGACATCGCGCGAGGCAATGTGATCGAGAAGGTGAACCGTGAGACGATTGCCGCGGCTAAATATGCGGTGGTTCAGTATCTTAACCGTCGTAAAGAGGCCGAGTCGCAACCCAAGTCGCAATCCCAACCCGACGCTTCGACCCCGAAAGCGACCCCGAAAAAGCGATAAGCCACGACCTAAAGGGTAAAGCTCTCAAGGAAGAAGGGGCTTTTCGATCCCCAACCGTGGCGGGTGTGTCGGCTTCACAGTGTGTTACAGATCTTCAGAGCGAGGAGTTGCGAGAGCAACTCCTCGCTCTGGGTTTTAGGGGCGATCATCCTTTGCGCGGGGGCATCCCTTCTTTCTGTGACCTGCGATTCATTCGGTGTGGATTGTCAGCAGGTCTGATGCGCATTCACAAAAAAATGATTACTTTTGTTGGACGTCGCTAAAAGACGTAGTGATATTGTTCTTGCTTGAAAACTAGGAACTTTCGATGTGTAGGACAATAAGCGCGAGGCTCACGCCGTGGAAGTATTGTACCGATGCTTCCGGGGTGAGGTGTATCTGTACAGCTTTTCCTTTGGCATAGGACGTGCTTGAAGTGTAAGCACATGCTTAAGGCGTGAGCTGTTGTGCTTACCTATACAAGGTTTCCTAGTACCTTCAAGCAAGATAAGTATCGACAGCCTCACGTCTTTTTCTGCAATTTGCAAACTCTTCACCGAGAGGCAGGTGATACCTATTTCGTGTGATTATGACCCATCAAGATAAAGGGCCGCAGAAGCTTGAGACAACGTTGCATTGGATGATTGTCGGATGGTGGAGGGTGGAGCAGTGGTATATGGAGCAGCAGGAAGAGTGGATCTTGTGTGACATTCAGCAATTCTCGGTAGCTCCTTATTGGAGAATGACAGAAAATAGAATGATGATTCCTTATACGGCATCGGGACAAGTGGGTCTTGCTTCGGTGTGGTATCTGCGTGCTGCGCAGCAACAGCTCTGGATCTCCATGACCGACTATCAGTGGGGTGATCGTATGGTGTGTGTAACGATCGAGCAGTATACGAGAAATGATGCTTGGCTTGTGATCTCGGATTTAAGACGGCAACTCCCGCGACAGCGATGTCATGTGGTTCGTATGATGCCGCTCACCCCGCAGATCGAAGAGGAGAAAACCGAAGGATGATCGCCGTATCTTGGGCAATCTCTCGGTAAAGGGCTCATCCGAAGAGCCTATTGTGCAATAAAAAACAACGCGCGTGATTGCGAAAATCACGCGCGTTGTTTTGGATAATCAGCGATTCGGAGTGTGTCGAACGGATCTCGGAAAACCCCGTTTGGACGGTAACCGAAAACGGAAGCCTCTTGGAGAGGGGGCTGTGGTTTAGGGTAGAGCCTGCAACCACATTGAGAGAGCCTGCTCGAAGAGCGAATGATGAGGCACCGTTCCGTTCCAGCCCCATCCATGCTTTCCCGTGGGATAAATATGCAGTTCGGCGGGGATGCCTAAACGTTTGAGTGCCAAATAATAGGCGGTGCTGTTGGCGGGGTGCACGTCGTCATCGTCGTCACTCAGGGCCAGAAATGCAGGGGGGGTAGAGGCCGAGACCTGTTTTTCGCAGGAATAGCGTGTGAGCAGCGTGTCGCTTTGAGATGCACCCAACAGGTTGTCGCGCGACTCCTCGTCGACGATTCCCGGCTCCATGGAGATGACCGGATAGATCAGAATCGAGAAGTCAGGGCGATGACGTGTATCACCGAAGAGCGTGGAGGCCGCAGCCGCCAGGTGACCTCCGGCCGAGAAGCCCATGATGCCCACTTTGTGCGGGTTGATGCCCCATTGGGTGGCGCTGTCGCGGGCGAGAGCGATCATGTGTAGGGCATCCTCCAATGGAATTTCGGGATGACCGTTGGGCATTCGGTAGCGCAGAACGACGGCCGATAGGCCTTGGCGGTTGAGCCATTGCGCCACCTTGATTCCCTCATGGACGAATACGGTGGTGGCATACCCCCCTCCGGGGCAGATGACCACGATCGGAGACGGGGTTTGCCCTGCGGGGGAGGGGAAGAGGAGGTAATCGGCCTCGACGGCATAGAGAATGGCCTCAGGGGTGCGTTGCACCTTTGAGGTGTCGAGTCCGTTCCAGTCCGGAGCGCCTTGCGGATAGAGAGGACGGGGGGTG
>JAQUZZ010000025.1:0-3091 GCA_028691095.1 Alistipes sp.
TGGATTGACACGGTGCAGTGGCACTTGGAGGACATCATCCGCAATCCGCAGATTGATCCGGTCGAGGCGTTGGCGATCAAACGACGGATTGACCGTTCCAACCAGGAGCGCACCGATATGGTGGAGTACATCGACAGTTACTTCTTGGATCAATACAAAGAGGTGCAGCTCTCCTCGGAGGCGACCATCAACACCGAGAGTCCCGCATGGGCGATCGACCGTCTTTCGATTTTGGCACTCAAGATCTATCACATGGCACAAGAGGTGTTGCGCACCGACGTGTCGGAGAAACATAAGCAGGAGTGCACCCAGAAACTCGCGGTCTTGGAGCAACAGCAGAAAGACCTCTCCAAGGCCATCGATCAGTTGTTGGAGGATATTGCTGCCGGACGGAAATATATGAAGGTGTATAAACAGATGAAGATGTACAATGACCCCGAACTCAATCCGGTGCTCTACGGCTCCAAATAACGAAGTCGAGGGATCGGATCCCTCCGCACCGCGGGTGCAGTTGCTGGTGATCCGACTTTCGGCCATGGGAGATGTGGCAATGTGTGTACCGGTTCTGCGTGCTTTGCAGAACCGGTACGCTCACCTTTACCTTACGGTGTTGACCCCCCGATTTCTGCAACCCTTCTTTCGCGGGATCCCACGGATCGAGTTTTTCGCTCCCGACCTCAAGGGACGACACAAGGGGTTGCGAGGCTTAGTGCGTCTGTGGCGTGATTTGGGGCGATTTGATGGGGTGGCCGACCTGCACGACGTGCTACGCAGCAAGGTGTTGCGAGGGTTGTTCCGAAGTCAGGGTACTCCGGTGCGCCACATCGACAAGGGGCGAGCCGCGAAGCGTGCGTTGACCTCCTCGCGGCATAAGCACTTGGAACCCCTGCGTCCAACCGTTGTGCGGTATGCGGAGGTCTTTCGGCGCATGGGATTTGCGTTGCCGGAGATTCCGCTCCCCGTGCGGATGCGTTATCCGTTGTCGGAGACTACGGCACAAATTGTGGGGGAGAAACGGGAGCGATGGATCGGGATTGCCCCTTTTGCCCAGCACCAAGGGAAGATCTATCCGTTGGAGCAGATGGAGAAGGTGATCGCGGGTTTGGCGCGTTGTGAGGGGGTGCGACTCTTCCTGTTTGGGGGCGGAGCCCGTGAGAAGGCGTATGCCGAAGCGGTTGCCTCGGGTGTCGAGCGTGTGACGCCGATGATCGGTCGGGTCTCGTTGCAAGAGGAGCTGGAGCTGATTTCTCAACTCGATCTGATGGTGAGTATGGACTCTTCGGCGCTGCACATGGCATCGCTGGTCGGCGTGCCGGTGATCTCGATTTGGGGCGCAACGCACCCTTATGCGGGCTTCTATGGATTCGGGCAAGATCCGGCGGATGCGATACAACGCGATTTGGCGTGTCGTCCCTGTGCAATTTATGGCAACAAGCCGTGCCGGTGGGGCGATTTTCGATGTATGGGGCAGATTCCTCCCTCCGAGATCATCGAAAAAGTGAAACAAAAGATCGGAGCCTTGGACGACGGGGCGTAGCCACACTGCCGCTTCAAAAACCGACAATCCCCCTCTTTACCCACCTAGGGTGAAGAGGGGGAGTCTATATTCTTTCAAATCGAGTGAACACAATGAGATACAGCGGTAAACAGCGCGTAATGCGGATAGTAGGGCTCCACTTGGGCGGCATCGTGGGCTTCGGACTCCTTTTCTTTTTTTTGATTTCGTGGATCGTCGAATTTCGACCTCAGCCTCGGTATGACGTTCCGGTGTGCGGAGCGGCTGTGGAGGCGTACTTGCCCGACACACTGACCCTTCTCTGTTGGAATATCGGCTATGCCGGACTGGGTGATAACATGGACTTCTTCTACGACGGAGGAGACCAAGTGCGAGATCGCCGAGCACGCACCGAAGCCAACCTGCGTCAGATTATTCGGACGTTGCAGCAGGTGAAAGCCGATGTGATCCTCTTGCAGGAGGTGGATCGCAACTCGTTTCGCACCTATGGAATCTCGGAGACCGCCGCGTTGAGTGAGGCCTTGCCCGACTATTGTTGGAGCTATGCGCCCAACTATCGCGCGTGGTGGGTGCCTATTCCCTTGCGCGATCCGATCGGACGGGTCGATGCCGGATTGATGACCCTCTCGCGTATTGCACCTCAAGCGGCGGAGCGGTGGCAGTATCCGTCGAAGTTTGCGTTTCCCGAGCGAATGTTCAATCTGAAACGTTGCCTGCTCTCTCTGCACTTTGTGACGCGATCGGGTAGGATGGTACAGATCTTGAATACCCATAATACAGCCTATGATGCCGGAGGAATGCGTCAAGCGGAGTCTCGGTTTCTGGGGCGGCATCTCGACTCCTTGGCCCAAAGCGGGGTGTATGCTGTGACGGGCGGAGACTGGAATCAGTTTCCACCGGCATACGAGCCCTCCGTGGCGGAGCGTGAGAATCCCTACTTTACTCCGGAACGGATCGACACTTCGTACTTTGCACCGGGGTTTCGCTTTGTGGCAGATCTGTGTCATCCCTCGTTGCGCTACTTGGATCGTCCGCTGAAGGGTGCTGGAGCGCATGGCGTGGAGAGCCCCACCACGACCCTGACCGATTTCTTCTTGTGCTCTTCAGGCGTGGAGGTGTTGACCGTCGAGACCTTGCCCTTGGGTTTTGAGGCAAGCGATCACAATCCGGTGGTGTTGAGGGTGGTGTTTCATGCCGATGCGCCAGCGTGTGCCGCGGCGGAGCATGTCTCGAATCGGGGACAAGTTCACGTCAAATAGCACGCTGTACATGGGAGCCCATCGAGGGGTTTGATCGAATCCCTGCGTTCGGAATCGCCTTTACCCCTCTCTCTTGCGTTTTTGTGTGAAATCATTCACACGCTGTATGAAAATTCAGTAAAAAACTATACCTTTGAATGATGAAATCTTAAGTTTTTTGAAAGCAATGAATATACCGGCAGAATTGAAGTATTCAAAGGATCACGAGTGGATCCGAGTGGAAGGCGAAACCGCCTATGTGGGAATTACCGACTTTGCTCAGGGCCAGTTGGGAGACATCGTATTTGTCGACGTAACAACGGTGGGCGAGACCTTG
>JAQUZZ010000025.1:3101-10411 GCA_028691095.1 Alistipes sp.
CCGTGTCCGATGCCTTCCTGCCTGTGGGCGGTGAGATTTTGGAGTTCAATGAGGCGTTGAACGATGCGCCCGACCGCGTGAATCAGGATCCCTATGGTGAGGGATGGATGGTAAAGATCCGCATGAGCAATCCGGCAGAGCTGGAGGTGTTGCTCGGTGCCGAGGATTATGCCAAATTGATCGGATAGTCCGCGTCGCCTTCGACCCCAACCAGATCGGGGACGCTACGCACAGATAAAATACCTAAACATAAACATAAAAACAGAATTATGAGCAAAGTAACAGTTGTGGGCGCAGGTAACGTAGGTGCTACGTGTGCCAATGTGATTGCGACTCGCGAGATCGCAGACGAATTGGTGCTCCTCGATATCAAAGAGGGAGTATCGGAGGGTAAAATGCTGGATATGTTCCAGACGGCAACGTTGATGGATTTTGACACCAAATTGGTGGGCGTGACCAACGACTATGCTGCCACAGCCAATTCGGACGTGGTAGTCATCACCTCCGGAATGCCTCGTAAACCGGGTATGACCCGTGAGGAGTTGATCGGCGTCAATGCAGGCATCGTCGCTTCGGTGATCAGCAACGTACTGAAATACTCTCCCAAAGCAATCATCGTGATGATCAGCAACCCGATGGATACGATGACCTATTTGGCACTGAAGAAAACAGGCCTTCCGAAAAATCAGATCTTCGGTATGGGTGGCGCGTTGGACTCGTCGCGTTTTAAATGCTATCTGAGCAAAGCCCTCAATGCCAACTCCAATGAGATCGACGGCATGGTGATCGGCGGTCACGGTGATACGACGATGATTCCGTTGGTATCCAAAGCTTGCTACAAAGGGGTGCCGGTGAGCGACTTCCTGAGCAAAGAGGCCTTGGATGAGGTGGTTGCTTCGACGATGGTTGGTGGAGCTACGCTGACCAAACTGTTGGGAACCTCCGCATGGTATGCACCCGGTGCAGCCGCAGCTTTTGTAGTGGAGTCCATCGTTCGCGATCAGAAGAAGATGGTTCCGTGCTGCGCTTACCTTGAGGGTGAGTATGGACAGAAAGATATTTGCATCGGCGTACCCGTTGTTTTGGGTAAGAACGGTGTGGAGCGCGTAGTCGAGCTGAAGCTCTCTGACGAGGAGAAAGCCCTCTTCGCAAAGAGTGCAGAGGCTGTACGTAAGACCAATAACATCCTGAAGGAGATCAAAGCGTTGTAATCTTAACGTGCGTTGTTTATACGAAAGGGGTCGAACTTTGGTTCGACCCCTTTCGTATTTTTAAGGCGGAGCAGGGAGTGTGCGTTGGAGTGACAGGTTCGAGAATCCCATCGGGGTCTTCCCCAAGATTCCTCTATTGCGAGAGGCCGCAACGGGTCATCAGCTCTTGTGCGGGGAGCTCGGGATGTTGAAGAACCTCCTGTTGGTAGCGTGTCAGACGCAGAAAATGAATGTACTCTTCAAAGTCGGAGAACCCCCCGTAGCGAATAGCCTCTTGTAAAAGGGGACGGGTGGTATGTAGTGCCTCCTGCAACCGTTCGATGGTGTAGGTGCAATCGGTGTAGGGGATCTCTTGGGTCATGTAGACCGTCATTTGTTGATGGAGCGTATAGATCTCGGGGCGCACCGGTCGTTGATTCAGGTAGTTCACGACCTTAGCCTCGGTGTTTTGCAGATCGGGGGTCGACCATGGATTCTTGTTTCGCAGGCAGGCGATGGTAAAGAGGGTCGGGAAGATGAGAATGGCGTACCCATAGAGATCGAACAACCATTCCGTGGCGTGCAGCGAGAAGAAGATATAGAGAATAAAGAGAATCAGCGAGGAGCCGATGTAGGCGCGCATGAGGGGTGTAACCTTTCGTTGAGAGGGGAACCATTGTGGCAGGAAGGGGAGCATGAAGTAGAAAAAGGGGATGAGAATCGTAGCGATAAAGAATAGAAGTCGCACCTTCACATCCAGCATATTCAGAAAATAGAGAATATCGGAGGCCTGATACAACGGTGAAATGTAACCGTTGAATTTCAAGTAGCAGAGTGCGATCAAACTGACGCACCCCATGGGGAGGATCAGCCCTATAAGGCGATGCGGGGTGAGCCATCCGGGTCGCAACGAGGCCAAAGGAAAGAGTGGAATGATCTGCGCAAACAGAAACCATTTGAACATACGAGAGAAGGAGAGCAGTTCGGTGTGGTCTTGCTGGGCGTGCGCATCGGTGTGCATGATCCAGTAGAGGTTGTCGTGGAGAAGCTGCAATGCAAGTAGGGCGACCACCAAACCCCACATGAAGGAGAGTCGATGATGACGAGCGCGGAGCATAAGTCCTCCTGCTAATCCAAGTACAAAGAGATCAAAAATGATTTCGACGTAAAGCATAGCATTTGAATTTTACAATGCGGTTTCGGTGGGGTTTCTGTCTCTTTAATGCGAGTCCGATCGCTCCTCCTCTATGCTACCCTAAGCGTAGGAGCGGAGTTGTTTGAATCAAGGGTTCGACTTGGTGTTGCTTACCGTTGAACTTACATTGCAATATGGGGTGCAAAGGTAATCATTTTTAAGCAACTTGCACGTGTTGTGAAAATATTTTTTATGGTATGTGCTTGATATACTGATGGGTTTTTGGGTCTATTCTGGAATTGAGGGTTCCGCTCCGTGGAAGTCGTCATACGGTGACTGCGGGGGTGTTTGCTGCCTCATTCGATAACGTATAAAATAATTTCACTAAAAAACAGAGACCGGCTCTAAGCTTTTCTTGTAAAAGTTCCTGTGATTTTTTGATTTTTTTCTTTTATTTTTTGTAAATTTGCATCTAATCGTGTGAATTTTTTGGCATAGAAAGGAGCGAAGATCTTCCATTTTTCCGGAAAGGCGGAGGAAGAATGTGCGATGGTTCTCTCTTGATCCCATGCCTCGAAGCGATGAATGTCATCGTGTTGATCGGAGACCCCAACTTTGTTTTTTGATAAAACCTAACTGTAAATCAATTCCATGTTTTGTAAGAAGAAGAAATCGGAGGAGAAGGAGACCTTGTGCTCGCGAAGAGTGACCCTGCGCCGCAAAAAATTGATGCTATTGCTCTGTGTTGCGGTGGCCATCGGTGTGACCATTACCATCGGGTTGAATCGAGTCTATATGTATAGTTCTACGGATGAGTCGTGCCAATCGTGCCACATTCACCCTCAGGCGGATAAAAGCTGGAAACAATCGGTGCATCATAATAGCAAAAGCGGTGTGGTGACCGGCTGTGCCGAGTGTCACCTCCCACCGAAGGGTTCGGTGAACCATTTTATGACCAAGGCGCGCATGGGGCTGAAAGACCTGTGGTCGTATTGGACCAAAGATAGTGCTTCGTTCGACTGGGAGAGTCGTAAACAGTTGGAGTATGCGGTGCATATCGTCTCCAATGAGTCTTGCAAGAAGTGTCACCAACAACTCTTCCCCGCACGATTGAGTCAGGAGGGCATCACGGCTCACCTCTACTACGAGGAGAATGAGAAGAAGCTCGATTTGCAATGTATCAGTTGCCACTTGGATGTGGGACACTACGACCCGAATTATCAACATAAGAAGATGGAGTCGATTCCCCAAGGCGGAGCGCCACAGGGAACCGTGTATACCGAACCTGCGCAGGTGACGGCTTTTGAGGACTTCACGGAGACCATTCCCGGTACGGCGGTCTCCTTTGCGATGAAAGCACTCCCGGGCGGCTCCTTTACCTTGGGAAGTCCGGCCGACGAACCTTTCCGTCGAGAGGATGAGGGCCCGTCGCATACGGTGTCGGTCTCTCCGTTCTATATGGCAGAGGTGGAGACAACGTGGGATCAATACTGGGCTTTTTATGCCGAGACGATGTCCGAAGGCCGTACTCCGCCCTCGAAAGTCTATGCCAACAACTCCAATCCGGAGGTCGATGCCGTCAGCGGCCCGACACCTCCCTTTGGAATTCCCGATCAGGGATGGGGTATCGGCAGTCGCCCCGCCATCACGATGACCCATTATGCGGCAGAGATCTTCTGTTTGTGGTTGAGCAAGAAGACCGGCAAACACTATCGTCTTCCGACCGAGGCCGAGTGGGAGTATGCTGCACGCGGAGGTACTTCGACCCCCTATTTCTTTGAGGGTGACCCGCGTAAACTCTCCGACCAGGGCTTCTGGCGGAAATTCTTTGCGGCCGACACCGCGCAGATCAACCGCTATGTGGTCTATGTGAAAAACAGCAAGAACAAGAGTCAGGAACCTTCGGTCGTGAAGGCCAACCCCTTCGGACTGAAGAATATGTATGGCAATGTGATGGAGTATTGTTCCGACTGGTATGCCCCCGATGCGTATGCCAAGTTGACCGACGGGGTCGTTGATCCCAAAGGTCCGGCAACGGGTGAGGAGCACGTGGTGCGGGGCGGTCAATACTTCGACGATGCGGCCGATTTGCGCTCTGCGACGCGCGGTCACACCGAACACGACAAATGGCTGAAAACTGATCCCCAGAATCCGAAGAGTATTTGGTGGTATTCGGATATTCGGAGCATTGGTTTCCGCGTGGTGTGTGATCCGGTGACCCCCTCCGATGCTTCGCAACCTCAGGAGTAGCCTCGGTGGCTCTCCCTTTTTCGGCGTGTCGCTCGATCGGTGAACCACCGCAGAACGACTCCGAACCGCCCATCAAGTAGCGTGTACGCGCTGCGGGGCGTAGATTGATGAAACTGTAACAACCTAAAATATAACCATTATGAGCAATAACAAACTTTCCCGAAGAGAATTTCTCTCTTTTTCTGCTGCGGCTGGTGTAGCCGGTGCATTGGGTCTGCCGACCATTCTCTCCTCTTGCTGTGGCAAGGAGGGCAAAAACGCTTATGTGCCTTTGAAGGCTCAGGGCGAGTATTACATCCCTGAACTGCCCGACAAGGCTGCGGACGGCAAAGAGCTGAAAGCCGGTGTGATCGGTTGTGGAGGTCGGGGTTCGGGAGCTGCCGAAAACTACCTGAATGCCGCCAACGGAATTACCATTACGGCAATTGGTGACGTCTTCCCCGATCGCGTGCAGGGATTGAAGGGAATGTTGAATGAAAAATATAAAATTGAAATTCCGGAGGAGAACTGTTTTGTAGGCTTTGATGCCTACCAGAAGGTGATTGACTCTGGAGTGGATATGGTGATTATCGCAACCCCTCCTTTCTTCCGTCCGGAACACTTCCGTTATGCCGTAGAGAAGGGTGTGCATTGCTTCTTGGAGAAACCGATCTGTGTGGATGCCGAGGGGTATCGTACGGTGATGGCCGCTGCAAAGCAGGCGAAGGCCAAGAACCTGTGCGTGATTACCGGTACACAACGTCACCACCAACGTCCCTATGTTGAGTCGTTCAAGAAGGTTCAAGAGGGTCTGATCGGTGAGATCACGGGCGGTAACGTCTACTGGAACCAAAATATGCTGTGGTATCGTAACCGGGAGTCCGGATGGTCGGATATGGAGTGGATGATCCGCGATTGGGTCAACTGGACGTGGTTGTCGGGCGACCATATCGTGGAGCAGCATGTCCATAATATTGACGTATTTGCTTGGTTCTCAGGCTATAAACCCGTGCGTGCCACCGGCTTTGGTAGCCGTCAGCGTCGTGTGACGGGCGATCAGTTCGACAACTTTAGCGTGGACTTTGAGTTTGAGAATGGGGTTCACATGCACAGTATGTGCCGCCAGATCAATGGTTGCGACAACAACGTTAGCGAGTTCATCCAAGGTTCGAAGGGTTCGTGGAATAGCGGAGACTTTGCGATCCGCGATTTGCAAGGAAATGTCGTATGGCAGTATGATAACTCCACGGAGGAGGGGCATCAGAACGATCCTTATACGTTGGAGCACGTCAACTGGATTGCTTCGATCCGCAACAACACGCCCATCGTTCAGGCCGAAGACACCGCGCTCTCCAACATGATGGCCATTATGGGTCGTGAGTCTGCCTACACCGGTAAGTCGATGACTTGGGAGGAGATGACAGGCTCTCCGTTGAACTTGGCTCCGGCGAAACTGGAGTTGGGTCCGATGGATATGGCGAAATACAAGGTTCCGGTTCCCGGTAGCGGCGAGTAAGCCCTACGGCGGAAGGTGAGACCCTGTGTCGACCTTAATAAAACGGGTATAAACTCTTTTATACCCGTTTTTATTTATCCTATGCAAACCCCGTTAGGGAGTACTTCGATTTCTTGGGTCGATCTTCGAGTTGCTGGATTTTTTAGTAACCCCCGAGAAGGATGGAGCCCTCCCGTCACTCTATATGTATGATATACAGAAGAGTTTGTTGCCACAGATGGCACGCAGTGTTTAGGATTATACCTTTTGAATATGGAGTTGATAGATACCCTTTTGTTGGATCAGACGACGACACAGGCCGACGCGAGCGAACGACACCGTATGAATCACAATTTCCATCGTACGGTGGAGGATCCGGTGCATCGCCTGTTGAATGCCGTGGAACCCGAGAGTTACATTCCGGTGCATCGTCATCTTCATCCTCCCAAAGACGAGGGTCTACTGGTGTTGCGAGGGCGTTGTGTGAGCTATCTCTTCGATGCGCGCGGTGCCATACTTCGATGGGAGATCTTGGATCCTTTGCAGGGGCGTTTCGGCGTGGATATTCCGGCAGGGGAGTGGCACGGGGTGTTGTCTTTGGAGCGCGGAACGGTGCTCTATGAGGTGAAACAGGGCCCTTTTGTTCCGCTATCTCTTGAGGATCGAGCTCCGTGGAGTCCCGATCCGCAGGATCTGTCGGAGGTGATGCGCTTCATGCAGCGATTGCGTGCCGTGTTGTAAAAGAGTCGACCCACGAGGGGTCTTAATGTAATGGTTGAAAATTATAAATAGCACAATGTGCTGAAATAGAATGTGATGAAAAGACGTGATTTTCTGAAAACCACCCTCCTTGGAGGGGCTGTTGCGGCAGTGGCTCCCATGCAGTTGCTCAGCAGTTGTGAAGCAAAGGCAAAGAAGAGTGCAAAACCGGAGTTGAAGATCTCCTTCCAGGAGGGAACGGCACCGGGTGAAACGCTGGCCGAACGTCTCGATTTTATGGAGGCGCACGGGATCGTGGGATTGGAGCCTCAAGGGGTCAATCTGGCCAGCCGTGTGGAGGAGATTCAGAATCTGTTGAAGGGACGAAAGATCAAGGTGAGTGCCATCTGTGCCGGCTTCCGCGGCTTCATTCTCTCGGAGGATGAGGCGGTGCGCAAAGAGTTTGACACTACGATGCGGGAGATTATTGCCGCTGCGGGAACGCTGGGTTCCACGGGAGTCATTATGGTTCCGGCCTTCAATTCGCAAGTTCCGGTGATGC
>JAQUZZ010000026.1 GCA_028691095.1 Alistipes sp.
CAGCTTCCAGACTCTGCATGTGTTCGGTGACGGTGCTGACGGCTTTGATGCGCAGCGTCTCACGGAGTTTATTGGCGGAGAGTGCCTCTCCGCTGTGTGTGAGAAGATGGAGCGCGACTCGGCGCAGGGTGGCGTGATCGCGAATCCCTTGAGGAAGGAGGACGTCGCGGGTGAGGATCTCTTCGTAGAGCTGTCGCAAGAGGGTGGGGTCGTCATTGCGTAGGTTGCACGGAAATCCACCACGATGCAGGTACTCCTGCACCGCTTGTGTTGAGCCATTGCGTCGATGTGCGGTCAGAAACTCACCATAGCAGAGCGGCGACAGAGTGTAGGAAATGATCTGTTCTCGCAGGAAGGGGGCGGTTTCGCGTTGCAGTCGGTGTAGGGTGGGGTGTCCGACGGTGGCGACGATCTTCTGCTGCCGTGATAAGCGTTGTGCACAGAAGTCCTCCCAGCCCTTGGTGAGATCGACGCGGTGAAACAACATGACTCCTTTTCCCGATTCGTCGATCAGGCGTGCTAACTTCAGAAAATCGGTTTCGTCGAATCCGTCCAGTCGCGGATCGGCAAAGTCGGTGTACCAAGCCTCCGGATAGTCGTTGTGAAAGAGATAGTGTAACCATGTCGTGCATCCGCTGCCACGCACACCCCCGATCAGAAGCATCTGGTGGGTGAGGTAGGGGAGGTCGGTGACCTGTTGTGGGGGAAACGAACGAGCTGAGTTTCTGAGACGGAGTTGCTGATCGGCAATGATCCGGTCTAAACTGCTTTTTTGAATCATTGTTTTGATATTGAATGTATTGATTGGTTTTGAATCATTGTTTGTTAGTAACAAATATATCTTTATTTTTGTAAAAATAATTATTGTAAAGTAAAAATGAGTATTAAAGCGTATGAACTTACAAGGAGAAGGGTGTGGGTGCTTTGCGGATTTATACTATTTTTGCGAAGTTCTAAGTCATTCCAAAGAGTGAGCGCGTTTTTGGGTGCCGGATATGCTGAGGTATTGATGGTTAATAGATAGCACGTGGTGCTTAAATAGAAGAAAGTAAAGGTTAATGAGGAGACTATTAGGATGGATGGCTGTGGCTATGCTTGGGAGTCAAGGCGTCTATGCACAACAGGATTCGGTCTCACTGGAGGCTTGCACACGCGTGGAGGTTCCGGAGACACCCACGGCTCTTGAACCCGGTAGCGAGGGGTTCTATCGACCCAAAATATTTGGCGCGATCAAGGCGCGACTGGAGGTGGATCTCTCGGAGAGTGCCTATCGCTTTAATGTGCGGGCTGCACGTTTCGGATTGAAAGGAAATGTGGCTTCCGGAGTGAGTTATCAGATGCAGGTCGATTTTTGTGCCGAGGGTAAGATCACGGTGTTGGATGCTTTCGTTCGCTATCGCGTCGGGAAATGGGAGGCTTCGCTGGGACAGCAACAGTACCATTTTAGCATTGACATGGATCGTAGTGCGGCGGCAAATCCCTTTGCCAACCGCTCTTTCTTGGCAAAATATATTACCAGTTATTACGGAAGCGAACTCTCCAACGGCGTTCCGGTTGGCACGGTGAAGAATCTTGGTTCGCGAGACTTGGGATTCAATCTCTCCTACCGTTTTGCCGGTGCGGTGCCGGTACGTTTGATGGGAAGCCTCTTTAATGGTTCGGGAATCAACAACCCCACATGGAGTGGTTCGGTCAATTATCAAGGAAGAATCGAGATCGGGGATCGCGAGAAGTTGCAGACGGCGTTTGCATACTACGGAGGACGCACCCCGTTGCACACGGAGGTATTCGAGCAGGAGGGCGAGTGGGTGACCCATTCGGTGCGTCAACCCTTGCAGATGGTGGGCGTCGAGGCGCGTTGGCACTATCGGCAATGGTGTCTCGAAGGAGAGTATGCCCGTCGTTATCTGAAGATGAACGGCCGTCAAGAGGTCTTGGTTGCAACCTTCATTCAGAGCTATTACCACTTTATGTTGCCCGGGAAGACGATCTTCAACTTCCTAAGTCCGTTGTTGCGATGGGACTTAGGAAATGGTATCGATTATCTTAATACCTTGACCCATCAACGGGAGACCTTCTCGGCAAACCGTATAACAGCCGGGCTTACTTTGGGAATGAATACGAAGTGGACGATCTCGGAGTTGCGCCTAAACTATGAGAAATATCTTCCGAAGCAGAAACCTTCGGACTTTGAGACCAATCGTCAACTGCATGACCGATTCTTTTTGGAGTTGATGATCTCCTTCTAAGCATATAGCGCTATGTATTTGGCAATCAATACCTCAATATATCCGGCGTATCCCGTGATAAAAAGGGTACGGTAATTCTTCGGGGCTACGCAAAAGCCTGTGCTGGGGAGGGTGGCCTCGGAAGATTGCACCGTGTGCAATGAACGAAGCCGGCGATTTGTGGAACGTATGGAATAAGATCTGGGAAACGAAACATATCGTCTCCCAGGTCTTTGCTTTTTGAGGGAGAGGAGTGCTCAGGGAGGGTTATAAAATGGAGCTTTTGTAGCGCATATTGATGCGTTGTGCGCCGCCCCATCGGTTGATCGTCAGGGTGAAGGTGTCGATCAAGGTGTTGTCGCGTAGGATGCGCCCGCGGAGCGTGAAATCGGGGGCGTCGGAGACGTTGTCGATCTGCGGAGTCCCGATGGGAACCATGTAGATGGAGGCGGAAATCTCGGCCACCGATTCCGTCGTGCTTAAGGCGTGTCGTGTGGCGACCTTGCAGGGCGAGATGTCGAGGTAGTCGCTGTGGAGTTGTGTTCCGATCGCGTTGAAACTCGTGAGGTTGAGGTGTAGATTCATCTCCTCACAAGCGGGATTGTCACACTGAACTTCGATACGAAAAATAGCCGTTGCTTTCATAATGCGGTGTTTTAGCAGCCGTTTGAATTTCGTTACCCTATTAAGCACAGCGTGCTCTTGTGAGCAATCCACGCATCCGTGTGTCACGCATGTGCCGTGAAAAGGGCTCAATCATGTTTGGAAATTATCGGAAACAGCTTCTTGCGCGGAGAGGCAGAGTCTCTTGTCTGTGCAAGGGGAGGGTTACGCTTTTGGGTTCCTTCGATTGCCGAATTGCCCTGCCAAAGGTGCGTTTTTACTCAAAAAAGTTTAGACAAACATAGGGATAAAATCGGGATTGATTGCAACGGCGCTGGAGAAGTCCATTCCTTGTCTGTGGGCGTTATCGTGCTGTTGTATAGAATATTAAGCTTGTGTGTATTTGATTGAGTTATGTTTTTGTAATTTCTATAAGAAAATACGATAAACAAGAGGGGGCGATAGGGGGCTAAAAAGGGCGAAAAGAACGGAAAATCAGTGAAAAAAGCAGGGTTGCGCTTGTGGATTCCGAAATTATTGGTAACTTTGCAGTCCGTTTGTATGAACGGCAATTGAATTCATTTAACAAAAGTAAAGGAAAAAGTAAGTAAGATGCCAACTATTCAACAGTTAGTGCGCAAAGGAAGACTCAAGCCGTGCTTTAAAAGTAAAGCACCTGCTTTGGATGCGTGTCCTCAGCGTCGTGGCGTTTGTGTCCGTGTTTACACGACCACGCCTAAGAAGCCGAACTCGGCTATGCGTAAAGTTGCTCGTGTGAGATTGACCAACGGGAAAGAGGTGAATGCCTACATCCCCGGAGAAGGTCATAACTTGCAAGAGCACTCGATCGTTCTCGTACGAGGAGGTCGTGTGAAAGACCTTCCGGGTGTGCGTTATCACCTGATCCGCGGTGCTATGGATGCCGCAGGCGTAGATGGTCGGAAACAACGTCGCTCGAAATACGGAGCCAAAAGACCTAAAGCCGGAGCTGCTGCCCCCGCTAAAAAGAAGTAATTTAAACAAAACAACACAAAGAGTTTGTAAACAATGAGAAAAGCGAAGCCTAAAAAGCGAATTCTACTTCCAGATCCCAAGTTCGGAGACGGTCTTGTGACAAGATTTGTGAATAATCTTATGCTGGATGGTAAGAAGAGTATTGCCTATGCGATTTTTTATGATGCGATGGAAATCATAGGCGAGAAGATGAAGGATGCGGACAAGGCTCCCCTGGATATCTGGAAGAAAGCCCTTGAGAACATCACTCCCCAAGTGGAGGTGAAGTCTCGTCGTGTGGGTGGTGCTACTTTCCAGGTGCCAACGGAAGTGAGACCTGAGCGTAAGATTTCAATTGCAATGCGCAACCTTATCCTTTACTCGAAGAAACGTGCAGGTCGTTCGATGGCAGAGAAAATGGCTGCTGAAATCCAGGCTGCATACAATGAAGAGGGCGCTGCCTTCAAACGTAAAGAGGAGATGCACCGTATGGCTGAGGCCAATAAAGCATTTGCACACTTCAGATTTTAATTAGAGAAGAGATCGTAAAATGGCAAGAGATTTAACATACACCAGAAATATCGGTATCATGGCTCACATTGATGCCGGTAAAACGACCACTTCGGAGCGTATCCTGTTTTATACGGGAAAAACTCACAAAATCGGAGAGGTGCACGAGGGTGCCGCCACGATGGACTGGATGGTGCAGGAGCAGGAGCGTGGTATCACCATCACCTCTGCTGCAACAACAGCCTTCTGGCACTACCAAGATAAAGTGTATCAGATCAACATCATCGATACCCCGGGTCACGTCGACTTTACCGCTGAGGTAGAGCGTTCGTTGCGTGTGCTGGACGGTGCGGTGGCTACGTTCTGCGCCGTGGGCGGTGTAGAGCCTCAGTCAGAGACCGTATGGCGTCAGGCCGACAAATATCGCGTGCCGCGTATCGGTTATGTCAACAAAATGGACCGTACCGGTGCCGACTTCCTGAATGTTTGCGCACAAGTGAAGGAACGCCTCGGGGCCAATGCACTGCCGGTTGTGTTGCCGATCGGTGCGGAGGATAAATTCGTAGGTTTGGTAGACCTTATATATAATAGGGCGATGATCTACGATGATAGCAAGAAAGCTGAATTGGTCAACTACACCTACCAGGAGATCCCCGACGATATGAAGGCCGAGGCTGCGGAATGGCGTAATAAGTTGATCGAGGATGTAGCTTCCATGGATGACGCCTTGATGGAGAAGTTCTTTGAGGATCCCGATTCGATCACTCCCGATGAGTTGATCGCCGCGATCCGGAAGGCTACCATCTCAATGGCCGTCGTTCCGATGCTTTGCGGTTCGTCGTTCAAGAATAAAGGCGTTCAGTTGCTGCTGGACTATGTAATGGCTTTCCTTCCCTCCCCGCTCGATATCGAGGCTGTGGTGGGAACCGATCCTCGTACCGGTGAGGAGACCGCACGTCATCCCAGAGAGACTGATCCGTTCTGCGGTCTTGCTTTCAAGATTGCAACCGATCCCTTCGTAGGCCGTTTGGCTTTTGTTCGGGTTTACTCGGGTAAATTGGAGGCCGGATCCTATGTACACAACAGTCGTTCTGAGAAAAAAGAGCGTATCAGTCGTCTGTACCAGATGCACGCCAACAAGCAAAATCCGATGGAGGTGATTGGTGCGGGTGATATCTGTGCAGCCGTAGGTTTCAAAGATATTCGTACCGGTGATACACTGTGCGATGAGCAGAATCCCATCGTGCTGGAGTCGATGACCTTCCCCGAACCGGTGATCGGTTTGGCGATTGAGCCGAAGACTCAGAAAGACTTGGATAAACTGGGTATCGCACTGGGTAAACTCTCCGAAGAGGATCCTACCTTTACGGTGAAAACCGACGAGGATAGCGGACAGACCGTCATCAGCGGTATGGGTGAGCTCCACTTGGAGATCATCGTGGATCGTCTGAGACGTGAGTTCGGAGTCGAGATCAACCAAGGAGCTCCTCAGGTGAACTACAAAGAGGCCATCACCTCTTCCGTTCAGCATCGTGAGGTCTTCAAGAAACAGACGGGTGGTCGTGGTAAGTTTGCCGATATCATCTTTGAACTCGGCCCTGCCGAAGCTGGTAAATCGGGCTTGGAGTTCGTGGATATGGTGAAAGGCGGTAACATTCCTAAAGAGTACATCCCCTCAATCCAGAAAGGTTTCGATGCGGCTATGGCAAATGGCCCGTTGGCCGGATTTGTGGTCGACAGCATGAAGGTCACCTTGAAGGATGGATCGTTCCACCCGGTGGACTCGGATGCCCTCTCATTTGAAATTTGTGCTCGTAACGGTTTCCGTGAGGCTGCTCGTAAAGCTTCTCCGGTGATCCTCGAACCGATCATGAAGGTCGAGGTGGTTACTCCCGAAGAGAATATGGGTGATATCATCGGTGACCTGAACAAACGTCGGGGTCAGGTGTCGGGTATGGAATCGCGCGGTAACGCTCGTGTGATTGATGCCAAAGTACCTCTCTCGGAGATGTTCGGTTACGTGACGGTACTGCGTACCATCTCTTCCGGTCGTGCAACCTCGTCGATGGAGTTCTCCCACTTTGAACAAGTGCCGGCGAACTTAGGCAAGGAGATCATCGAAAAAACAAATGGTAAAAAGGAATAATCAGCATTATGAGCCAGAAAATAAGAATTAAACTGAAATCGTACGATCACAATCTCGTCGATAAGTCGTCGGAGAAGATCGTTAAGACGGTGAAAGGTACAGGTGCCGTGGTGAGCGGCCCGGTGCCCCTGCCTACGCAGAAGAAGATTTTCACGGTCAACCGTTCAACCTTTGTTAACAAAAAGGCTCGGGAACAGTTCCAACTTTGCACCTTCAAACGGATTCTCGACATTTACAGCTCGACTCCGAAGACGATTGATGCTTTGATGAAACTCGAATTGCCCAGCGGCGTAGAGGTTGAGATCAAAGTCTGAGACTGACGCTCTACTCTCCGGCAAGGTGCTTTCCCGTAAACGGGGCACGGAGTCGGTAGACGGAGCAACAGAATCGACGGAACAACAAAAATCCCGGCAAAGGCTTGACGGAACGGCATCGTGAGGTGCATTGCATCTCACGATGATCGCAGCCGGTCAAGTGGACTTTGCCTCCAATACTAATTCAAAGACAAAATGTCAGGACTAATTGGAAAAAAAATCGGAATGACTTCCGTGTTCGATGCGGACGGTAAAAACATCCCCTGTACCGTAATCGAGGCTGGTCCCTGTGTAGTTACGCAAGTGAAAACCGAGGAGAAAGATGGTTACTCGGCCGTTCAGATTGCCTATGACGAGACAACCGAAAAACACACCAGCAACAGTTTGATGGGCCACTTCAAAAAGGCCAACACTACCCCGAAACGCAAACTCGTGGAGTTCAACAGCTTCGAGCAAGAGATGAACCTGGGCGATGTGCTCACGGTGGATATCTTCGAAGAGAACGACTGGGTGGACGTAACGGGAATCTCTAAGGGTAAAGGTTTCCAGGGCGTTGTGAAACGTCACGGTTTTGCCGGTGTAGGTGGCCAGACTCACGGTCAGCACAACCGCCAACGTAAACCGGGTTCTCTGGGAGCATCCTCCTATCCTTCGCGCGTGTTCAAAGGAAAACGTCTTCCGGGTCGTACCGGTGGCGATCAGGTCAAAGTGCTGAACCTGCGCGTGCTGAAAAAAATGCCCGAGCACAACCTTCTTCTGGTGAAGGGTTCGATTCCGGGTGCTAAAGGTTCATACTTACTAATCGAAGACTAAGCAATGGAAATAGCAATCTATAATATTTCAGGAAAAGAGACGGGCAAAATGGCCGTTCTGAAGGATGAGATCTTCGGTATTGAACCCAACACTCACGCAATCTACCTCGATGTAAAGCAGTATCTGGCCAATCAACGCCAGGGTACGCACAAGTCGAAACAGCGTAACGAGATCGCCGGTTCAACCCGTAAACTGAAAAAACAAAAAGGAACGGGTGGCGCTCGTTCGGGTAGCATCCTCTCTCCGTTATTCCCCGGTGGAGGTCGCGTATTCGGTCCGGTGCCCCGCGATTACAGCTTCAAACTCAACAAGAAGCTCAAACAGTTGGCTCGTAAGAGTGCACTCTCTACCAAAGTGAAGGAAGAGGCCGTGAAAGTGGTGGAAGACTTTACGATGGATGCTCCGAAAACCAAGGAGTTTATCACCATTACCAAAAACCTGAACCTTGAGGGTAAGAAGATGCTGTTGGTACTCCCCGAGTCCAACGCTACCATCGCTCTCTCGGCACGCAACCTCCAAAATGTGAAGGTTGTTCTGGCCTCCAATCTCAATACCTATGACGTGATGAACGCAGGGTGCTTGGTGATGGCCGCAGGTTCGGTAGAAGCCATTAACCAAATGTTCGGATTGTAGGAACGATCTCGTCGTGCGACAACGAGGCAATGCTGTCCGTTGCGCCGCACGACGATCATCCTGAAAATTAAGACACAATGAATATTCTAATTAAGCCAATTTTAACCGAGAGAATGACGGCTCAGGGCGAAAAGCTGAACCGTTACGGTTTTATCGTTGATCCGAGGGCGAACAAACTGCAGATTAAAAGTGCTGTAGAAGCAATGTATAACGTGGTCGTGATGGATATCAATACCATCAACTATATGGGTAAGGTCAAGAGCCGTTATACCAAACAAGGTCTTTTAGTCGGACGTGCCAACAATTTCAAGAAGGCGATCGTAACCCTTAAAGACGGAGATAAGATTGATTTTTACAGTAATATCTAAGCGAAATGGCAGTAAGAAAGTTTAAACCCATGACCCCGGGTACCCGTCACAAAGTGATCGGTACGTTTGACGATATTACTTCGTCTACCCCTGAAAAATCGTTACTGGAGACCACGAAAAGCTCCGGTGGACGTAACAATAGCGGTAAGATGACAGTCCGTTACATCGGCGGCGGTCATAAACGAATGTATCGTGTTGTTGATTTCAAACGCAACAAAGATAATATGAGTGCTGTGGTGAAGACCATCGAGTATGATCCGAACCGCTCGGCACGTATCGCTCTTATCAATTATCCCGACGGAGAGAAACGTTATATGTTGGCTCCGAACGGACTCGCTGTGGGCCAAACCGTATCAACCGGTGCAGGTGTGGCTCCCGAGGTGGGAAATACCCTCTTCCTGGCTGATATTCCACTGGGTACGGTGATCCACAACATTGAACTCTATCCTGGACAAGGCGCCGTGATGGCTCGTAGTGCAGGAACCTACGCACAGCTGCTGGCTCGTGAAGGTAAATTTGCTATTATTAAACTTCCTTCGGGTGAAACCCGTATGGTGTTGGTGACTTGTCGTGCAACGGTCGGTGTGGTTTCAAATCCGGATCACAGCCTCGAATCGCACGGTAAGGCCGGTCGTCGGAGATGGTTGGGTCGTCGTCCTCGCAACCGTGGTGTCTCAATGAACCCTGTCGATCACCCCATGGGTGGTGGTGAAGGTCGTTCGTCAGGAGGACATCCCCGTTCGCGTAAAGGCCTTTTGGCTAAAGGTTACAAGACTCGTAATCCGAAGAAGACCACTTCGAAGTTTATCGTATCCAGAAGGAAAAAATAATTTTAAAATAGTAGCATAATGAGCCGATCATTAAAAAAAGGACCATACATTGAACCCAAACTGGAGACGAGAGTAATCGCCCAGAACGAGGGTGGCAAGAAGTCTGTCATCAAGACGTGGTCGCGTGCCAGCATGATCTCTCCCGAATTTGTGGGTCAAACGATCGCCGTGCACAACGGGAATAAATTTATCCCCGTGTATGTAACAGAGAACATGGTAGGTCACAAATTGGGCGAGTTCGCTCCGACACGTACCTTCCGTGGTCATTCAGGTAATAAGAAAAAATAGTAGGTAAAAATGGGTGCAAGAAAAAGCATAAGAGCCGAAAAATTAAAGGCCGAAAAGAAGCAGACGGCGATAGCCGTACTTCGCGACTGCCCGACCTCTCCGCTGAAAATGCGTATCGTTGCCGATATGATTCGCGGAATGGAGATCAATAAAGCACTGGGAACTTTGCGTTTCAGTAAAAAGGCAGCTTCGATCAAATTGGAAAAATTGTTGCGCTCGGCCATCGCGAACTGGGAGCAGAAAAACGAGGGTCAGCGTCTGGAAGATACCAAACTGTGCGTTAAAGAGGTTTGCGTAGACGGAGGTAAGATGCTCAAACGGGTACAGCCCGCTCCGCAAGGACGTGCTCATCGCGTCCGCAAACGCTCGAACCACGTGACGATCGTTGTCGATAAAATGATAGTTAAAGAAGATAAAAAGTAAAGCAGATGGGACAGAAAGTTAATCCAATAGCAAACCGACTTGGTATCATCCGCGGTTGGGATTCCAACTGGTATGGTGGAAAGGATTTCTCCAGCAAGCTTGTCGAGGATGCTAAAATCCGTAAGTATCTGAATGCCCGTCTGGCTAAGGCAAGCATTTCCAAAATTATCATTGAACGTACGCTGAAACTCGTTAAGATCGGAAGAGCGTC
>JAQUZZ010000027.1:0-6966 GCA_028691095.1 Alistipes sp.
GGCACTGCTGGCAGCCTTGGGATCGCCCATGGTAACCGCCTCAGTGAAGGATGCCTCCGAACAAGAGTATACGATCGACCCCTCGCTCATTCACGACCGCTATGAGCACTTGGTCGATGCCGTGATTGACGGAGGATACGGAAACAACATCCCCACCACGGTGGTCGATTGCACCGATCCACAGGAGTACGTCATCCTACGCGAAGGACTCGGCACACTCCAAGCATAACGACTTCCGGCCATGATTCCACGACTCCCTATTCAAACTCTTCTCATACAATGACTCAAAACCTCAAAGCCTTAGCTTGGCGAGAAGCCGCAACCGGTGGATTCTATTTGGGCGTGCTCTATGCCATACTGGAGATTGCCGGCTTTCTGTTGCGCACCCACACCTCCATCGCTGCCCTAATCAATATGCTTCACTTCTTCGCCTTGGGGGGATTCCTCTACTTCTTCACCCAACGCATGGTACGGCATCGCGGCCCCTTGGGCATGAGCTTCGGGCAATGCTGGGGTTTCACACTACGGATGTCGCTCTTCACGGGGATTTTGGCCGGCGTCGGACTCTTCATCCTCTTCCGATGGATCGACCCGACCAGTTGGCAACAACAGATGGAGCAGGCCAGCTCGACACTCGTCCAAAACGGATGGGATCAGGCACAGGTGGAGTCGGCACAGGGACTCACCCAAGCCTTGATACGCAACCCGCTCTTTCTGATCTTGGGAGGCATCTTTCAACTCGAACTCTATGGCGGAATTATCGGCTTGCTGATCGCATTTTTCACGCGACGGCCGCCCCACCTCAACACCCCATCCGACACGTTATAAGTAACCCCGAAAAGGGACAGAACTCTTTCGTGCCTTTATTGCGAAACAATAGCACGCAGTGCTTAATCTGAACATCTCCATGGCTTCTTCCGAATCTTTGCTCAATATCTCACTCGTTGTTCCGGTATACAACGAAGAGGAGTCGCTCCCCGAATTGGTGGAGTGGATCGCTCGCGTCATGCAAGAGCACGCGCTCTCCTATGAAATCCTCTTCATCGACGACGGAAGCGACGATCGCTCCTGGGAGGTAATCACCACCCTGCGGACACACTATCCCACGATCCGCGGAATCCGGTTCCGCCGCAACTACGGCAAATCGGCCGCGCTCTATTGTGGCTTTGAAGCCGCCCAAGGCTCGGTTGTGTGCACGATGGATGCCGACCTTCAGGACTCGCCCGACGAAATCCCCGAACTCTATCGCATGATCCAGCAGGAGGGCTTCGACTTGGTGAGCGGATGGAAACAACGGCGGCACGACCCTCTGGGCAAAACCGTGCCCAGCAAATTTTTCAATGCCACGGCACGTCTCGCCTCAGGCATTCCGCTGCACGACTTCAACTGCGGACTCAAGGCCTATCGCAAGCAGGTCATCAAGAGCATCGAAGTCTATGGCGAGATGCACCGCTTCATCCCCTTTCTGGCCAAGCAAGCCGGATTCAAACGTATCGGCGAGAAGGTGGTACACCATCGGGCGCGGAAGTATGGCGTCTCAAAATTCGGATGGGAACGCATGATCAAAGGTTATCTCGACCTGATCACGGTGCTGTTCATGACCCGCTTCGGCAAGAGCCCGATGTACTTTTTCGGAGGATTGGGAACCCTGATGTTCTTGGTCGGCGGGGGCACAACCCTCTTTCTGATTGCCGAGAAGCTCTACAAGCAGTACCATGCCCTTCCCCTGCGCGGAGTCACCGATCAACCCCTGTTCTACATCGCCATCACCGCCACGATCATCGGCGTACAGCTCTTTCTGGCCGGATTTTTGGGCGAGCTCATTGGGCGCAACTCCTCCGATCGGAATCGCTACCTGATTGACGAGCGACTCTAAGCCCCACAGATCAACCCGCAACCCTTGATATTTGAATTAGACGGAGACGGAAAGGGAATGGGGTGATCGCGCGGTAACGCATTCACACTTCGTTTCAACCTTTTGAATCCAACGCACCATGATCCAACGTATTCAATCCCTTTACCTGCTTCTTGCGGCACTCTGTTTGATTTTATTGGCCTCTCTTCCGCTGGCCTCCTTAGGCCTCACGGCCGCAGACTCTTCACGGGCAATCTATCATCTCACCCTCTGGGGCATTGCTCCGCTCAGTGGGCCGGTCAATGACAGCACCCCCGTAGGGACGCTCTTCCATCCGATCGGCGTCATGCTCACCCTCTCCTGCATTCTGCTCTCCCTCACCACAATCTTCCTATACAAAAACCGTTCGCTCCAGAAGCGACTGTGCTCCATTCTATTGGTGCTCCAACTCTTGTTATGCGGGGCTTTGGCGGCACTGCTCATCCACGCTTTCGGGCATTTTGATCCGGTCGTTCTCTCGACACCGGGTCTCTACAACGCCCCCTTCTCTGTGGTCTTCCTGCTCCTGGCACGACGGGGCATTGTGCGCGATGATCGACTGGTCAAATCGCTGGATCGCATTCGATAACCCCGCGCTATCACCCTCCAAACGCCCTTTTACACCCAAAGACTCACCCTCTTGGCGATCCCGACGCGCACCGCTTCCGTGCGCGCTACTGCATTATGCCCATTTTCTCCGTCATCTTTCGCCAAGTCATACTCTATTAAGGCATATTTTCGGTCAAAAAAGATCTATTTGATCGACTTTTTCTCCGGCCAGTAATTTTATCCGAAAAAGATCTCTATTTTTGAACAAGTGATCTAAAAAATCGCATCACCACGCATCCGCATCGCCTCTATACCCCTTCCTCGTAGAACTTACCACTTGCAAGATTCCTCTCGAATCGCGGATGTAGCATACCCAAGATCCAAACGCTTAGCTTCATATTTTATCGCATTCACTCACTTTATAGTTCTCTCTCGGTATGAAAATCACAAATTTCTGTCGCCACACCCTCTTCGGGTGGCTTGCAATGCTGTGTTTGGTCTCTTGTGCGAAACAGAACGACGACGCCACCCTCGGCTCCGGATTTCTCCGGCTCAATTTGGAGTGCAACCCCTCCGTTCGCATCAACACAGAGTCCAAAAGCTCCGATGCCAGCACCTTCACGGTTGATATTCTACGCCAAGACAACCAACTCCTGGTGCAAAGAGTCTCCCCTGTCGGTGCAACCCCCGACCCCATCGAACTCTCTGCCGGATCTTATATCGTACAAGCCTATTCCGAAACCTTCTCCGCGCCTGCGTTCGACACTCCGGTCTATGGCGGCACAACCCCCGCTACCATCGCCACCGAACAAGAGACCGGAGTGCGCATCGCCTGCGTGCAAACCAATGCCGCTGTACAGATCCAATACTCCGACGCATTCCTAAGCAATCACACCGATTATACCGTCACAATCCGTCAAGTCCAAGGCTCACTGCTCTTTACCGCAGCCGATATTGCAGCGGGACGCATCGGCTACTTCTTCCCCGACGAAGCGACGATTCTCGTCCAAGCCGATGGCGTCGAATATGAGCAGAACCTCACCTTGGAGTCCACCAAGCAGTACAACATTGCGATCGACGATGCACCGACCCCCGTCTCCGGTTCTCTGAGCTTCGAGATCACGGTATCGACAACCCTCGGGCAAGAATCGGTCTCGATTCTGCTACCCACCGGCGTGGTAGATTACGGCGAGAACATAGGCTCCCTCGCGGTCTCCACAGCCACTCTCGTCTCCTCCTACACCAAATGGTCGAACAAGAAGGTAACCTACACGGGAGGCGGAGCCTCCATCGCCGCAACCGACGAGAATTGCTCCAAAGATTACACCGGAGCCTCAGGCGGCAACTACCTGTGGTTGAAAACCTCCAGTTCCTATTGTGTCATCAGCGGACTGAACACCGCCACCGCGGCCACCGCCCTAACCCTCTCCTTCGGATGTCGTAGCCTCTCGGCCAATTTCGATGCCGCAAAGTTGACGGTCAGCGTCAGCACGGATGGGGTGACCTTCACCCCGCTTACCGCCTCAACACCCCATGCAGCCAACCAAAAATGGGGTGTTATCACCTTCACCGAGGGAATCCCCAAAAGCAAGACCTTAACCCTACGGATTGATTGCAGTGGCACGAACTATCTGATCGACGATCTGAGCCTCAAAACGATCTAAGCACAGCGTGCCATCTAACGTGAACAAAGGGCTCAATCTTTCTTTGGGCTTACTTTGTAAGTATCTGAGTATTTGTTCAAAGAGAGAAGGTCTCGGATTTGATGCAAATCCGAGACCTTCTCTCTTGTGCTATGATCCTATCGGATCGCTGACGCGGTTATTGCAAATAACCTGCGGCATGAAAAACATCACAAATCGTGTAATAGGTACCACGCAACAACTCGGCAACCCGATCTCGCGCAATCCATTCGACCCGCGTGATCCCTTCGATCGTTTGGGGCTGAGGCTGCGTTGCACCCGTATACTGCATATGATACCAACAAGTACGCTTGAGCACCCACTCTCCTCGAATCCGGTAGCAGTGGTAGGTGTAGGTGATCCACGCACCGCGTTGCAATTCAGACTCCGGCAGCGCACACTCTTCGCTCACCTCGCGCACCGCACACGCTTCGATGGCCTCACCCGGCTCCAATTTCCCCTTAGGCAGATCCCAACGATCGTTTCGGAAGATCATGAGCACCTCACCCGAGGGATTCACGACCAAACCTCCTCCAGCCTCAATAAAGGGCAAGGCGTGCTGAAACTCCGTAAAAACACGATCTATATCGGTCGATATTACCTGAATCCGTTTGGTAAATTGAAGTTTTTGCAACAACTTTGTAAGATGAAGTACCTCCTGTGCAGCAACCTGCACACACTCGGCCTCGCAGGAAGCCTCTTCAGGGGAGACAAATTCAATTGCTCGATTCTCAATGTAAACTTTATATCTACTCATAATGTGTGATTTAGACAAAAAAATAGCGGAAAGCCTCTTACAAATTAAGGCAATTAAATTAAATCCGACAAATCATTTTACGTGGGCCTCAGGCTGGTACTCGCCCATCTACTGCGACAACCGCAAGATTCTCTCCTATCCCGCCGTGCGCAAACAGGTCTACGAGGGTTTTGTCAAAATCATCACCGAACGCTACCCGGATGTCGATATTATCGCCGGCGTCGCCACGGGAGCCATTGCTCACGGAGCCTTGGTGGCCGAGAAGATGGGCAAACCCTTCATCTACGTCCGCAGCGCTCCCAAAACACACGGACTCACCAATCAGGTCGAGGGGGAGTATTGGAATGGAGCGAAGGTCGTGGTCGTGGAGGATTTGGTCTCCACCGGAGGCAGTAGTCTGAGCGCTGTGGAAGCCCTTCGCGAGGGAGGTTGTGAGGTGTTGGGCATGGTAGCCATCTTCACCTACGGATTCCCCACTGCACGGGAAAACTTCGCTGGTGCCGATGTCAAATTGGACACCCTGAGCAACTACCAAACCATGATCGAGTTGGCCGTGGCACAGAACTATGTGCACCCCTCGGAGCTGGAGACCCTGCAAGAGTGGCGTCGAGACCCCGCAAATTGGAAAAAAGCGACCGAATAGCGACGATGGAAAAATACGAGAGTAAGCAGGTACGCATCCTGCGCCCTGCCTCCAGCATCTACGAGGTACTGTCCCGCTTCGATCATCTTTCGCCCGTTCTGGCCGACAAAGTGGAGGAGTGGCAAGCCACGGAGGATCGATGCTCGTTCAAGGCCAAAGGATTTCCGATCGCCTTGCGGATGGTGGAGCGCGAACCCTATAAACTCATCAAGGTAGCCGGAGAGGAGGGGTCGCCCATGAATTTCACGCTGTGGGTACAACTGGCCAGCGTCTCCGAAGAGGATACTCGAATGCGCTTGGTTCTGCATGTCGAGCTGAACATGATGATGAAGATGATGATCGGCGGAAAGTTGGCTCAAGCGATGGATCAGATTGCCGAACAAGTAGCAGAGGCCTTCAATCGCGCCCCACGGTAGCGTCACTTGGCATTTTGCATCTACGCCCTCTGCATACCCTCTGCGCCCCACGCTCCGTTCGTGTCGCGTTCTGCCTTGATCCAGGGGCATTCCGCGTCCCTTTTGAGAATATTTATCGATCTATCAACCTCTTAAATACAGAAGAGCTATGATTCAAATTTTGGTTAAGATTACCGTCACACAGGCGCACCGCGACGCAGTGCTCGCGCTGCTCGAACCCCTGACCGTGGCCTCACAACAAGAGACAGGGAATATCTCCTATCAGTACTACCTCCATCCGACCGATGCGACCCAACTTCTCATTGCCGAGCAGTGGGAGAATCCGGAGGTGTTGGCCGTGCATGAAAAGACTGAGCACTTCACCACTCTCCTGCCTCAAATCGTCAAACTATCGGTGGGGTTAGATCTTCAGAAATTCGAGGCACGCGCCATCTAAGCACAGCGCGTACTGAATCGCAACAAAAACCAAGGAGGGACGATCGCAATGATCGTCCCTCCTTGGTTTTTCGTAAGGTTTCTCGTGACTACGAATACTACTTGATGTCGTAGTCATTCTGCGACCCGTTGTATTTGATTCTTGTTTTCGGATAGCAGGTATTGAGATCCGTCCCCAAAATAATCACCTCCGTGAAATTCTCCAGGTTGGAATCCTTGTCCAACGAGATCAGCATTTGCCCTGAGCCCACAGGAGCCGTAGTGGAGCATTGAGGATTGTACTGGAAGGGTTCGGGCGTCGAGATGGTCATCGGATCTTCGGGATGATACATCGTAATGCCGTTCATCACGGTCGTTGACACGGAATAGGTTGCTTTGCGAGCCGATTCGTATCCTTGGGTTCCGCTGCTCTGTATAATCGTATAGAAGCCCGTCCACTGCGATTTGTAATCGCTGAGCGACGACGAGGGCACCGAAGTGCTGACTTGGGAAGCCATCACGCTCCATCGGTTGGTGGCCATATTCGAGAGGGTGTAATCGCCACACGTAAATTTAATCTCATCCGTACCGCTGAAAATCGAATAGGAGGA
>JAQUZZ010000027.1:6976-10211 GCA_028691095.1 Alistipes sp.
GGAGATCAGCACGCCCCACTGTGCCCCGACCATTCCCAAAGAGTCAAATCCGTTGGTCACCACACTCACAGTTCCCTTGCGGGCAAAGTCTCCGGTGATTGTGCTACCGTTAAAGACCAGATCGTAGGAACCTTTCGCCTCGTCGTAGGTGATCGTCGTTCCGGAGCTGAAGAGTTTGCGACGAATATTATCCGGCACGCTCTGAATATCGCCCTTTCCCTCGCAAATCAAGGTATTGAGACGGAAGGCAATGTTTGTCGGATCCAAGGCTAACACATTCTGACGATTGACATCCATATAGATGCTATACCCTGTAATCGTCGGATCGCCTTTGGAGCCATCGCCCAGACACGAAGTAAGACCCAAAAGCCCCATCAGGGCCACAATGAAGATTTTTTTCATAATATTTGTAAGATTCAAAGTTTTCAAAAACACCATGCGATGGCTTTGCAGGCAACCCCTCCGGATAGCCACCTCAAGAACACCTCAAGAAGAAGAGAGCCATTCTATCACGCCAAAGATAGGAATTATATAACGTATTTTAGGTAGATGTTCGTATTTCATCTTTCGTTGCATGGTAAAAAAAGTTCTACACAAGGGGAAAAAGCCCCCTCTTGGGATAATGGATCGCACAATTTCACGTTAATTTGCGAAGAGAGGTAGATCAAACCTGACTTTTAGCCTTCCGTAAAACACCTTACAAAATTTGGTAGAGTAACCCCAAAGAGGGCTTAACCCCATTCATCACAGTATACTCCGGATATACTGGTTATTGTTCATCAATCGCACGCTGTGCTTAATGCTGCTTATTATGCAAGAAGAGATACGCTATCGCAACCTAACCGCCCAAGAGATTGCTCAGATGGAACAGCAGGGCTGCACCTCCCAAGATTGGACGCAAGTGAAAGTCCATGAGGGATTTCGGCCTCAATTTGTACAACAGAGTCATTTCGGAGGGCAGATCCGCATCGGACTCAATGGCGCCAAAGTACCCCTCCCGGGAGGAGTCACACGACGTGCAGGCATCTATCGCGCCACCCTGTATGACTGCACGGTGGGCAACGATGTGCTGATTGCCAACATCGGACGTTATATGGCCAATTACGACCTGAGCGACGGGGTGATTCTTGAGAACGTAGGCGAAGTGATCTGTGAGGGTCCCACCGCCTTCGGTAACGGGGTGGAGGTGTCGGTCATCAATGAAGCCGGAGGCCGTGAGGTGCCGATCTACAACGGATTGACTGCCCAGATTGCCTACCTCATCGCCCTATATCGCCATCGCACAACCACCATCGCACAACTTCGAGCCATGGTGGCTCGGGAGGTGAAAGGCCTCACCGCCTCGCGTGGCACCATCGGAGCAAAGAGCCGGGTGGTCAACACCCTGTCGCTCTATAACGTCCGGGTGGGCGAAGCGGCCGAGATCGACGGAGCCTCCGCCCTCTCCAACGGCACCCTCAACAGCACCCCAGCCTCCCCCTCGCGCATCGGATCGGGCGTCACAGCCACCGATTTCATCCTGACCTGCTCGGCTCAGGTCGAAACCGGATCGATGCTCCGTCGTTGCTTTGTGGGGGAGGGGGTCATGATCGAGAACGGCTTCTCGGCCGAAAATTCGCTCTTCTTTGCCAACAGCCACTGCAACCACGGTGAGGCGTGTGCCGTCTTTGCCGGGCCATACACGGTGTCGCACCACCGCGCCACGCTACTCATTGCCGGATACTTCTCCTTTTTTAATGCCGGCAGCGGAGCCAATCAAAGCAATCACATGTACAAATCGGGCCCCGTACATCAGGGCGTACACCTGAGGGGTTGCAAGTTCGGTAGCGACGCCTACGTCCTGCTACCCGCACAAACCGGAATCTTCACGCTGGTCACCGGCCGCCACTATCGGCATCACGACACCCGACGGATGCCCTTCTCCTACTTGGTGGAGGAGGCCGACGACTCGGTGTTGCTCCCGGGTGTCAACCTCCGCAGCTATGGCACGGCACGCGATATTCGAAAGTGGCCTCAACGGGATCCACGTCAAGGGGTGGCACACGACCTGATTCGCTACGACCTGATGAATCCCTACACCGCCGGGAGCATCTTGGAGGGGATCGCCGAGTGTCGCCAACTGCTTGCACGTCATCCCACCGCCGAGGAGGTGACTTGGAATCGGGTAAAGATCAAAATGGCCTCCCTCAAAAAGGGACTTCAGCTCTACCGGCAAGCACTCCGCAGCTATCTCGGAAGCCTCTTGGCCGCCGGATTTCAACCCACGGGGTCGGAGGTGTCGGAGGAGCCGCCAGCGTGGGTCGATATAGCCGGAATGATCGCACCCCGGCGTCGGATCGAAACACTGCTGTCCCAAATCGACAACGGCGAGATCTCCGACCTACGCCATCTGGAGGCTGCGTTGCAGAGGATCCATGCCCGCTACGACGAAGACACCGCGACGTGGTTCGCCTATGCCCTGTCCTCCTTCCTGGAGAAGCCCCTCTCAGAGATCACCGAGCAAGAGAAGGCCATCCTCATCGCCCAAGGTCGCGAAGATCAACAAGCCTTGGACGACGCCATTGCGCAGGATGCCGGACGTGATTTTGCACCCATCATGGCCGTAGGATACGGCATTGATGATCCGGAGGGTAGCGCGGCCGATTTCAAAGCGGTACGTGGCGAACGATAAACCGACAACACCACGAAAGGTATCGAAATTTTCGTTACCTTTGTCCCTTTCGGCAGCGACCCCAGCGCGTTCTTGGGTTGCTCCAACATCAGAGCTTTTCTTTAACGCATCAACCCCATCGTCCGCGCGGAGCAACACCCTCTCGGACAGAATGAACCTAAAATATGAGTATTGTAGCTATCGTAGGACGTCCCAATGTGGGCAAAAGCACCCTCTTCAATCGTTTGGTAGGCATGCGCAAAGCGATTGTCAACGACACGGCAGGCACCACACGCGACCGTCATTACGGAACCTCGGACTGGTGCGGTCGCGAATTTTCGGTGATCGACACCGGCGGATATGCCACCGACGGAGAGGATGTCTTTGAGTCCGAGATCCGCAAACAGGTCTTGCTGGCCATTGACGAGGCCGACGTCATCCTCTTTGTCGTCGAGGTCTCCACGGGGATCACCGACATCGACCTGATCATGGCCGACCTGCTACGTCGTACCACCAAGAAGGTGATTCTGGTGGTCAACAAAGTCGACAACTACGATATGATCTACGGTTCGCATGAGTTTTACG
>JAQUZZ010000028.1 GCA_028691095.1 Alistipes sp.
GTTGTGCTTATCATAAAATCTGCAAGTTTCTATATCCAAAAATACGGAAACTTGCAGATTTTTACAAGTATTTTAACTCTTATTTTATTGATAATCAGTAATTTGTTGGGTTGTTAAGGGGCGACTACTTAGTAGATGAGGGTCGACTCCTCTCGCCATGGATCTATTTCAATATCTGAGCCAGAATACTCCGGCAGGTCAAAAGCAATGTTCGCCTTCAGCGTATCGGTCGAGGCAAGGATCTGATCGGAGAGGTCAAACACCGGCTGACTCATCGAATGCCGCTGTCCATTGTGCAGTACCACATCCATATGGATGTCATACTTCTCGGACGCGGACTTCGCAGCAGGGGTACTCCGCCCCAAGGTCAACAACAATGCCGTGGCGGAACCATCCTTTTGTTCCGTACTCCACCACGCACGCGTCGTGAAGGGGATCACGTGATTGCCGGATTCGGCATGGGTCTTTCCGGTAGCCATATTCACGCGAGAGGCAAATCCACGGAGACAACCTCGAATCTGTTGCGCCGAACGCAAATTGTGCAGATCCGCCTTGATTTGTGTCGGATAGGTCAGCGGACGCATCACAATGTGTGTCAAGGCATAGAGCATCTGCTGATCCTGCATCACAAGCGTTCGTGTGGTTTGATAGCGGGTTTTGGTGGCCATCTCCGGCGTTACCCAAAAGGTATCGAGACTCCATGAGGCCAACCGCAAAGGTTCTACGCCCATGAACTCCGAAGCCCCAGGCGTGTAAAAATCATAAGAGGTCGGATCTTGACTGAGGCTTGCCGAGAAAGCCTTAAAATCATTGGGATGGCTAAAGACCACTCTCCCGTTCCAGTAATTCACATCCTCAACCGACTCATTGTAGACGATCACCGCATACTCCCCCACCGGTACATTGATCTCCCCTTCAAACACATTGGTCTCCAAATATCGTTCAAACGGAGCACCTCCGTTTCGGGGGAAGAACCGCAACGAAACCCGATGAACATACTCCTGCTGGGTGGCAAGACGCGGTGTGGCATCCACCGGAAATCCCGTTTTACTCCAGTCTATTTTAACAGGAATCAACGCACTGAGTCCCGGATCGGGGCTCTCGCTCTCCAAATGACGGCGTTCGCACGCACCGAAAAGGAGGATCCCAAGGAGAAGAAGATATGGTGTCAAGTGCCTCATGGCAATCTAAGTAACCCTAAAGAATGATTAAACCGGTTCGTCACGGTATACAGCTGTATACCCTATGCTTATTTTTTTCTACTTTTCAGATGCGGATACCAACTCAACGCGATCTTCGCCTTCGTGGGGCCGATCCAACGATAGTCGCCATACCGCTCACGGATCAGATCATATCGACCGAAGGTATTGAGCTGCGCATGGTATTTTCGGTAACGGGTCTTCAGGTAACCAAGCCCCAGACTGAACTCCAAGGCAAGGTTTCGCCCGATCGACTTGACATAGCCCCCACTGATCCCGCTATTCACAAAGAACTCGCCTTGATACCCCTTCTTGTGCCACTCCAGATCATAATACCCTCCACCGCCATAGACGCCCACAAACCATCCTGTCAGCGGATTGTGATTGCGAAGTTGGGGGGCTTGGCGACTCAGATCGGGCTTCAACCAATAGCGCAGTTCCACCGATCCAGCGATGATCTGCACACAATTCTGGGTGTGACGATTCAGCCACCAAGGGAACAGATACTCCCCACACACCGACCATCTCGGAGCCAAGGGTACTTCAAGTTCGATATTAATCAGGGTGGCCAGATCGAAGAGTAGATTGGTTTTCAAAGCCAAAGGCCTTTGGTAGGTGACGGACGCAGAGGACGTGGCACAGTGCAAAGAGCCGGGCGTTGAGATCGGAGCCGAGCCGAGCGACTGAAGGGAGAGCGTGCGACTTCCGACCCCTTGCGGCGAGGGGCTCCATTGCATATAGACTTCGCCCGTTCGGAGCTTTGGAAGATAATGCTCAGCGATATATCGCCATTGTTGTGGGGAGAGTCGATGTCTGAGGCGCCACTCCAGGGTACTTTCGTTCACTCCGGGTTCGAGTTGCGCCAAGGTGGCTATGCGGTATGGATTTTTCGGATCTACGGCAGCCAACTGCGCCACCTCCCGCCATGTGGAAGGCGTGAGTAAAATGCGCATTCGATCCGAAGAGAGGGTCGTCAAGGATCTTAGATAGTCCCGAATCGCGGAGGCTCGACCCAGCGCCAGTGCACGATTCCGGTCTTGATGGCCCTCCGGAGAGGTGCACGCTACAATAAGGATGGAATCGATGGGGGCATCATGCAGCGAGTCGCTCCACAGCATTCGCAAATGGCGCATGGTGGCAGCATTCGTCGCATGGGTTCGAGAGAGCCGACTGGAATCGGCCTTAAAGTAGAAAATGATGCGATCCTGTGGCATCGCACCTCCCCCCTCTTGGGCAAAAGTTTGTAAACTTGCACCCCACAGGAACAGACTGTATAGAATCAATATCCAATACCCTCGCATCATATCGTAGCATGATTGTCGACGAGGATCTAAACAAGAAGTATGCCATCCGAACGGGATCGGATGGCACTATGGCTATGAGGGGAACCTGTTTCAGGGACTCTTTTGCGCGTCAAACAACGAGGCTTTCTGCGTCCGCGCCAAGTCGTTATCCAGCGTATGGGGGAATTGTAGAAAACGCGTGAAACCCCTCTAAAAAAACTTCTCTCACGGTGCTGGAAAAGTTGAGAGAGGGGCGATCGAACCACAGAAGGCATATTCAAAAGCCTCAAACCGACGTTTTACGGATCGAAGCACCCCCGTTGCTTGGAGGATAGGAAAGCTCTCTTCGGGGAACGCACACTCGTCCAGACTCTCTTCTTTCCTCATACAACGCCCCATAGACTCTGATTCTGTTTTTATAGACTCTATTTTTAATAAAAAATCGGCCTCACAGGTATCTATGAGGCCGATTTGAAAATTTGGTGGAGCTGGAGGGATTCGAACCCTCGTCCAAACAAGGAACCCAAAAGCTTTCTACACGTTTATCCTTCGATTCATCCTCCTGCCGCAACCTGGTCGAAGGCGACCCAGTTACAGCCCCAGTCTATTCATTTTCGCAATGCGGTATAGACGTCGGCACGCTATTTCCGTTTGAATGATACCTCAATTCTTCTCGGTACGGAACCAACCGATCGGAGAGGTACTCGTCTGACGACCGCCTGGGGTCGCCGGATTAAGCCGTTTTACTCAGTAAAACTAAGCAGCGAGTGCATAGCTATTATCGCCATTTGAATTTTGAGCATTCAGTTTTACGAGAGCCCACACAACGCTCGACGTGCTTACAATCAGACTCTGCCTGCTGTCAAAACCGGTCAGCCCCTTCTGTGTAAGGTTGATTTTTCCCTCAGAGAGAGGGGAGAATCTTTACAAAGGTAAAGATATTTTTCAGAGGCCGTGCACTCTGTGCAAAATAAATTTTGCGGAAGGTTCTCTTTCTCGTGGAGATCGACGGAGATTCCCTTTGGGAATTGCCCCAATCGCTTGCAACCACGAAGACTTCGACACACGACTCCGCCCCTACTCCACCGCCCCCGCACGAAGACGCCAATTACGCATTGGATTTGTGTGTCGAGGGTTGGGGGTTCAAGGCCGCATCCTGTCGAATCCGTTTGCAGATTCGTTTCACAAACTTCGGGCCGTTATAGATAAATCCCGTGTAGACCTGAATCAGACTGGCTCCGGCCTTCAACATTGCCAGGGCATCCTCCTCGGTCATGATTCCCCCTACGCCGATAATCGGGAATCGGCCTTCGGTCTTTTGGTAGATGTAGCGCACCATCTCCAACGAGCGTTGCGTCAAAGGCGATCCGCTCAACCCTCCGTTTCCGATGGCTTCCACCTCCGAGGCGGGGGTCTTCAATCCATCGCGTCGCACCGTCGTATTGGCGGCCACGATGCCGTCCAACCCAGACTCCATCAACACGTCGATCATCGTATCCACCTGCTCAGTGGTGAGGTCGGGGGAGATCTTCAACAGAATCGGGCGATACTGATTCTGCCCGCGACGAAACTCGATCAATCCGCGCAGAATCTCGTTCAGGTTGGCTTTGTCCTGCAAGGCTGTCAATTTCGCCACATTCGGACAACTGACGTTGATTACAAAATAGTCGACATATTCGTACAGACTCCGAAAAAGTTGCAGATAATCTGCGGCCGCCATCTCATTCGGGGTTGCCGTATTTTTGCCAAGGTTGCCCCCGATAATATGATGCGACGAACGATGCCGCAAGTTATGCACCGCATTGCGCACCCCTTGGTTGTTGAATCCCATGCGATTAATCAGAGCCTGATCCTCCGGCAATCGGAAAAGCCGCGGACGCGGGTTTCCGGGCTGAGGCTTTGGGGTGACCGTGCCGATCTCCGTGAAGCCAAATCCCAGCGAGTGCATCTCTTTGTAGACCTCGGCATCTTTATCAAAACCCGCAGCCAAACCTACCGGATTGGGGAATCGCAGGCCGAAGACTTCTCTCTCCAAGGAGGGATGACGCATCGAGAAGCAGGCACGCAACACGATACGAGCCCCAGGGATATAATGAACCACGCGCAGGGTAACCACCGCAATGCGGTGAATCACCTCCGGAGAGAGTTCAAACAACAGCGGACGGATAACTCTTTTATACATACTCTTAACTCGAATAGAGTGAAAACTTCGGTTTCAAAGCGGGCGTTCAACGGGTTCGGCACACGATACAAAAAAGGAACAAATTTTGACCTAAGCACAGCGTGTGATTTATGAGCAATAAACACAGCCATATATCAGGCACATACCGTGATCCAAGGGCTCAAACCCTCTTTGAAACAACCCATCTCCCAAAGTTCGAGTACAAAGGTAGAAATATTTTTGACAAAACGCCACACGCCGACCGTGCGACGAAGAGGCTGAAAGAGAGATTGAATCCTTTTTTCACACAACAAGCCCGATTGGTGAATGGGTCGAGGCCCACACATTGCATAACGGGCTTCAGGTTCAGGCGGGTGAATTTGTAAGGAGAGGGGTTGCTTTTCGAAGTGAGAGGCATTTCACGATCCGCGATTCCAAGGTCAGTCGCGCTACTCCTCGGTGAGTACCAGCAGCTGTTGACGATAGGCCGCCAAGATGCGCGACTTGGAGATAAAACCAAGGTATTTTTTCTCTTTGGTAACCACCGGCAACATCCACGCTTTCGACTCCTCAAAGGCATTGAGCACACTACTGATCTGCTCATTCTGATAGATCAAGTCGGGGGGCGGAATCATGTACGCATCAATGGTGGTGTCATATTTATCGGGGGCGAACATATCGGAACGCAGGTCGTCCAACTGCACCACACCCAAGAGGGTTCCGTCGTGCCCGACGACCGGAAAGATATTCCGATGAATCGTCGAGATCAGCCGCACCAGATCACCCAAGGTCGTATTGAGGGAGATCTTATGGAAGTCGGTCTCCATGAGTGCCGGAAGATCCAAGAACACCAGCACCGAACGATCTTTGTTATGGGTCAACAGCTCCCCACTCTGCGCCAACTTCTTGGTGTAGATGGAGTTTGGTTCAAGATAATACCCCAAAGCAAACGAGAGTGCCGACACCAACATCAGTGGCACAAACAGCGCGTAACCGTTGGTCAACTCCGCAATCAGGAAGATGGAGGTCAGCGGGGCATTCATCACGCCCGACATCACACCGGCCATTCCCACCAACGTAAAGGGAATGATCGGAAGCTCCAATCCGAAGAAGTAGTTGAGAATATAGACCGAAGTGGCTCCGGTAAAGGCTCCCACAAAGAGCGACGGAGCAAACGATCCACCGACCCCTCCTGCCCCATTGGTTGCAGCCATCGCCACCACCTTAAAGAAGAGGGTTGCAATCAGATAGAGCATCACCACCCAGCCGATGGTGCGGTAGCGAAAGAAGAGCGAGTTGTTAAACAGTGCATCCACATTGCCGTGCATCAGATCCACCAACGACTCATACCCCTCGCCATAGAGCGGAGGGAAGAGGAAGATCAGCACCCCGATGAGCACACCCCCAGCAATCCACTTTCGAGCCGTGCTACGGATTTTGCTAAATTGCAGGCCGATCCAAGCGTTGATGCGCGTAAAATAGTAGGACATTAAGCCACACAACAACCCCAATCCCACATAGAAGGGAAGGTGTCCTAACACAAAGACGTGTTTGATATCCAGATTGAACACCGGCTCAAACCCCGTCAAGAAGAACATCAGCGAGGTGGCCGTGACCGCCGAGATCAGCAGAGGGATAATCGAAGAGATGGTAATATCGAGCTTCAGAATCTCCAAGACAAACACCACGCCCGTGATCGGGGCTTTGAACACCGCGGCCAAAGCAGCGGCAGCGCCACAACTGAGCAGCAAGGTGATATTCTTGTAATTCAGCCGCATGAAACGGCCGATATTCGACCCCACGGCAGCCCCCGTCAACACAATCGGAGCCTCAGGCCCCACCGATCCACCAAAGCCGATGGTTGCCGAACTGGCAATAATCGACGAGTAGCAATTATGGGGTTTGATGCGGGAGCCGCGTTTACTCATGGCATAGAGCACGCGGGTCACCCCTTCGCTAATATTGTCCCGCACGACATACTTCACAAAGAGCGTGGCCAGAATGATACCGATCACCGGATAGAACAGATAGAACACGCTGGCGGTGTCCACCGCAAACCAACTGGTCAGCACCTCACGAAACAACGCCAAGGTGCGTTCAAACAGAAACGTAGCAAAGCCTGCCACCAAACCGGTTACGATCGCAAGCACAATCATCAGCTGCTTGTCGGTCAATCGTTTGGTGGCAAGGATAAGGTAGCGATAAGCGATCGCCACCCTGTATTTCCATCGAGATCGAGGAAGTCCCATGCTACAATACTGCTTTCTATACTAAATATCGCTATATGAAAGCCTTAGAACGGCTTGATTCCCATGATTCGGCGAACATCGGCCACCGTTTGCGAGGCACTGGCACGCGCCTTTTCGGCTCCTTGTTTGACCACGCGGGACAAATAGGCCTCATCGCCCGCAATGGACTCGATGCGTTCGCGAATCGGAGCGATCACCCCGATAATATCTTCGGCCAACTGCTTTTTCAGATCCCCATAGCGAATCTCACACCGATTCCACAACGTGGTGAAGTGCTCCACCGTGTCGGGCGTAGAGACCACCTTGAGCAGTGTAAACAGATTGGCAATCACCTCCGGCATCGGACTATCCGGAGCCACAGGACCCGAATCGGTCACGGCCCGCATCACCTTCTTGCGAATCGCGGCATCACTGTCCGAGAGATAGATGCCGTTCCCCTCCGATTTTCCCATTTTGCCACTGCCGTCCAAGCCCGGGATCTTCACCAACTCACCGCCAAAGGTGTAGGCCTGACACTCCGGAAAGTACTCTACTTGGTAGAACTGGTTGAAACGACGCGCAAAGCGACGTGTCAACTCCAGATGCTGCTCCTGATCCTTTCCGATCGGCACACGCGTTGCTCGATGCTGAAGAATATCGGAGGCCATCAAGACCGGATAGCCCAACAAACCGATGTTCACATTATCGGCCTGCTTGCGAATTTTATCCTTAAACGAGGCAGTACGCTCCAACTCGCCCACATAGGCGTGCATACTGAGCAGCAGCGAGAGTTCGGTCACCTCCGGCACATCACTCTGCACATAGATGGTCGCCACATCGGGATCCAATCCGGCAGCCAGATACTCGGAGAGCACATTTTTCACATTGCCATGCAGGATGGAGGGGTCGGGGTGGGTGGTCAGCGAGTGGTAGTCGGCGATAAAGAAAAAGCAGCGTTCGGAGTGCTGCATCTGTACAAAATTCTTCAACGCTCCGAAATAGTTGCCCAAGTGGAGGTTGCCAGTCGATCGTATTCCGCTAAGAACAGTTTCCATGAAATTAAAATTAAAGAGATAAAACACAACAAAGAGGAGAATATAAAACGCACAAATCCAACCTATTATCCTCTAAAAAGAACGTAAAAATAAAGACTTATTGCTAAATTACGGTAGCAAATTTACACATTTTTACTCCGAAAACAGCATAAACCCTCACGCTCTTCCTTAGGGTTTGCAAAAAATGGATTACTTTTGTCCGAACTCTCTGTCTGAATCTCACCTAAACTCGTGTTGCATGAATACCTATTGGAGGTTGTTGGGCTTTGCCAAACCGCTTGAGAAATATGCCATTCCCTACTTTTTCTACACCCTTTGCTACACCATCTTCTACACCTTCACCTTCATGCTCATCATGCCAATCCTCAAAACACTCTTTGAGGAGCAGCAGATGCTCGAACAGGTCACAACCCTACCGGCGTTCGCGCTGAATACGGAGTTCTTCCGCAACTTTATCAATTTTTTGATCTATAAAACTTTCGGCGTCGATTACTCGGTCATGGATGTTCTGCTGTTTCTCAGTATGTTCATCGTCGTGATGTCGTTCCTGAGCAACCTCTTCCGCTACCTGGGACAACGCACCATGGAGACCATGCGCATCCGAACGTTGGAGAAGCTCCGCAATACGGTCTTCGACAACGTCATGGGATTGCAGGTGGGCTACTTCAGCAACGAACGCAAAGGCGATATCATCTCCAAAATCTCCTCCGACGTCCAAGTCGTACAGTTCTGCATCACCAATACGCTTTTGGTGGCGTTCCGCGACCCCTTCATGATTCTCGGCTTTCTGATCGCGCTGGTCATGATCTCGTGGAAACTGACCATCTTCTCGGTCATCTTCTTACCCATCGTCGCCTTGGTCATTGGCTCCATCGTAAAGAAGTTGCGCAAATCGGCCACCTCTGCCCAAGAACGCTTTGCCGACATGGTTAGCCTGATGGATGAATCCCTCAGCGGAGTCAAAATTCTCAAAGGATACAACGCCACGAACTATACAACCGGCAAATTTCACCACTTCAACGCTCTCTTCTCGCGCATCTCACTCAGCATGGCACGTCGGCAACAGCTGGCCTCGCCGACCAGTGAGTTTCTGGGTATCGCGGCCGCAGCCGTACTGATGATCTACGGCGGATCGCTGGTACTCTCAGGCGATCTGGACGCCAGTGGTTTCATTACCTATCTCTCGATCTTCACCCAAATCACCCGTCCGCTCCGCTCCTTCACCGATGCGTTTGCCAACATCAACCAGGGTATCGCTGCCGGAGAACGCGTCTTGGCTTTGGTGGACGAGAAGAGTACCATTACCGACACCCCCGATGCCATCGAGTTGCAGGGACTGCAACACGAAATCGAATTCCGCGACGTCCGCTTCTCCTACGATCAGAAAGAGATCATTCGCGGAGTCAGCTTCAAGATCCACAAGGGCGAAACCGTTGCGCTGGTCGGCCCATCGGGAGGGGGAAAATCGACTCTCTCGGATCTGATTCCCCGTTTCTATGACGTCCAAGCCGGATCCATCCTGATCGACGGGGTGGATATTCGACGCTACAAGATCGACTCTCTACGTCAATATATGGGTATCGTATCGCAAGAGACCGTACTCTTCAACGACACGATTGCCAACAACCTGCGACTGGGTAAGCAAAATGCCACGGAGGCGGAGATTCAACAAGCCGCACGCGTCGCCAACGCTCACCAGTTCATCACCGAAACCGAACAAGGTTATCACACCAACATCGGCGACCGTGGCATGAAACTCTCCGGAGGTCAGCGGCAGCGTCTGAGCATTGCCCGCGCGGTGCTCAAGAATCCGGAGATCCTGATTCTCGACGAAGCCACCTCAGCGCTGGACACCGAATCGGAGAAGCTGGTGCAGGAGGCACTCAACGCCCTCCTCCAAGGGCGCACCTCGCTGGTGATTGCGCATCGGCTGAGCACCATTCACAATGCCGATCGCATCATCGTCATCGATCAAGGAGGCATCGCCGAGCAGGGCACCCATGCCGAACTGATGGCTCAAGGGGGTATCTATGCCAAACTCATCGAGATGCAGCAGGTCGAAGAGCCAGCCAAAGCCTAAAGATCTTTCTTACTCACACCCAACGGAAAGCAAATCACTTGATTTCGTCCCCTCTTGCTATGCGCATCCTGCATACAAAAACCTCCGACGCCTTGCGCCGGAGGTACCCAACTTAATGTATGATTATGAAAAAAAACTACCCGATCCCCGTTTCACAACGCTAATCGAGAATCTGCTTAGAAAACG
>JAQUZZ010000029.1 GCA_028691095.1 Alistipes sp.
TCGCGCATCTCCTTCAACTCTTTGTTGAGTTTCTCGCGGTAGTCGGGTTTGCTGTTCGAGTCGATCGAACGTTGTGCCTCGTTGCCGCAAGCAACCTCCGCATACAATTTACGGAATACGGGCAGCGATGCGTCACGGAAGGGTTTCCACCAATCCAATGCACCACGCTGTGCGGTGGTCGAGCAGTTGGCGTACATCCAGTCCATACCGTTCTCCGAAACCAACGGCATCAAGCTCTGGGTCAACTCCTCGATGGTCTCGTTGAAGGCCTCAGAAGGAGTGTGTCCGTTCTCACGCAATACCTGATACTGGGCTGCAAAGATTCCCTGGATGGCACCCATCAAGGTTCCACGCTCTCCGGTAAGGTCAGAGTAAACCTCACGTTTGAAGGTGGTCTCGAAGAGGTATCCCGAACCTACACCGATACCCAAGGCCAATACACGATCCATGGCATGGCCAGTGGCATCCTGCATTACGGCATAACTTGAGTTCAGTCCGCGACCCTCCAAGAAGAGACGACGCAACGAGGTTCCCGAACCTTTGGGGGCGATCATGATGACGTCCACATCTTTCGGAGGAACGATACCCGTACGCTCAGAGTAGGTTGCACCGAAACCGTGCGAGAAATAGAGGGCTTTGCCCGGAGTCAAATTTTTCTTTACGGTAGGCCATACAGCGATCTGTGCGGCATCCGACAACAGATATTGAATAATGGTGGCTTTCTGGCAGGCCTCGTCGATCTCAAAGAGAGTCTCGCCCGGAACCCAACCGTCTGCGATGGCTTTGTCCCAAGTCTTAGAGTTTTTACGTTGACCTACGATGACGTTGAATCCGTTATCTTTCAGGTTCAGCGATTGGCCGGGACCCTGCACACCGTATCCGATAACGGCGATTGTTTCGTTCTTCAGGGTTTCGAGCGCTTTGCTCAGGGGGAACTCCTCACGTGTAGTGACGTTCTCAATAACTCCCCCGAAATTCATTTTTGCCATGATTTTCTTGATTTTAGAAATCGGTTTATTAATTTGTTTAAGTTTAAGATCTGGGTTGGATCGACGCCTCAAAGACCTGCGGTGAATCCTTATGGCGTGTCGCCTATTTGCTGCTTAGAGTTTATCGGCCAATTTGTCGGCAAAGGGTTCGCGATGCAGCACCACACTTCCCGAACGGGTGAACTCGGTGAGCAGATGACGCTCCTCCAGTTCGGTACGCAGGTTCTCGATCTCCTCGCGTGCTCCGGTCTTCTCCACCACCACGAACGAGGGATTCATCTCAATGATCCGTGCGCCCCACTCCCGAATGATCATATCCACCGTGCCGCTCTCGCGGAAGATCTTGGAGGTGATCTTGTAGAGGGCGATCTCTTGGGTGATCAATTCGTCGTTCGAGTAGTACTCCACCTGAATCACTTCAATGATATTGCGGAGCTGTTGCACCAATTTGTCAATCACCTCCTCGGTAGTGAAGGCTGAGATGACGAACATACTGATTCCTCGGATGGAGGACTCGGAAACTTTTAGACTCTCGATATTGATTTTGCGTCGCAGATAGAGTGCCGTGATGCGGTTCAGTACCCCGATCTGGTTCTCTGTGAAGGCGATAACAATATATTCTTTTACCATGATTTTCCTTGTTTTGCGTTACTCTTTGCAGATCGTGTTCGACAGCGAGGCTCCTGCCGGAACCATCGGGAAGACATTCTCCTCAGGAGGTACGTCGACTTCGAGGAAGAAGGCTCCGGGGGCTGCGGCCAGCTCCTCAATGCCGGATCTTAGGTCAGCAAGCCGTTCTACACGACGATTGGCAATCCCGTAAGCTCCGGCAATGGTCGTGAAATCGGGATTCTCCAACTCCGTGAAGGAGTAACGTTTGTGGAAAAAGAGCTGTTGCCACTGCCGTACCATGCCCAGATAGGTGTTGTTGACCACAATCATCTTTAGGCCGATCTGATTCTGCATGATGGTTCCCAGTTCCTGCATGGTCATCTGGAAACCTCCGTCCCCCAAAATGGCAACCACCTCTTTGTCGGGAACGCCCAGTTTGGCTCCCATGGCAGCCGGAAGACCGAAACCCATCGTACCCAAGCCTCCCGAAGTGATGAAGCTACGGGTGTGCTTGAAGCGGGAGTAGCGTGCACTGAACATCTGATTCTGTCCTACGTCGGTCACAATCACGGCATCGGACTTCTCGACCTCAGCCAACGTGGAGACCACGTCATACATCGAAATATAGGTTCCGTTCGGGTCGGTGCTGGGTTGAATCACATCCCGCAACTCTTGTTGGTTGCAGGCGTCGGCCGTATGAAGCCATGCGGCACGATCATGATATTGGATTCCCTTCTTCAACGCCTTGAGTGCCTCGGCGGCATCGGCATGAATGGCTAAATCCACGGCAATGTTTTTACCTAATTCGGCACGGTCAATGTCAATCTGGATGATCTTGGCCTGTGGGGCATAGTTCTTGACGTCACCGGTTACCCGATCGCTGAAACGCATCCCGACGGCTAAAATCAGATCGCTCTGTTGGGTCATCTGATTGGCCGCAATGTTGCCGTGCATTCCTAAGTTACCGATAAACAACGGATGTTCGTTCGGAACGGCGGAGATTCCCATGAGCGTAGCGGCCATCGGAACCCCAGCTGCTTCGGCAAACTCGATCAGTTGGGTTTCGGCTCCAGAGAGTTTGACTCCCTGTCCGATCAAGAGTAACGGTTTTTGTGAAGCATTGATCATTTGAACCGCCTGGACAATCTGGGTCTCATCGAGAATCGGTTTCGGCGTGTAGCTGCGCAGATAGATGCAGGGTTTGTAGCTGAAATCGAACTCCTCGACCTGTGCATTCTTGGCGATGTCGATCACCACAGGGCCGGGACGACCCGTTTGTGCAATGTAGTAGGCTTTGGCAATGGCACCCGGAATTTCAGAGGCTTTGGTGACCTGAAAATTCCACTTTGAAATGGGCATGGTCATGCTGATCGTGTCGGCCTCCTGAAACGCGTCGGTTCCCAACAGCGAGGAGGGAACTTGTCCGGTGATGCAGATGATCGGGGTGGAGTCGAGCATCGCGTCGGCGATACCGGTGACTAAATTGGTGGCTCCGGGGCCCGAGGTGGCCAAACAGACGCCGACCTTGCCGGTGGCGCGTGCATAACCTTGTGCCGCATGTACGGCTCCCTGCTCATGCCGCGTGAGAATGTGATGCAACTGATCGGTGTGAGAGTATAGGTGATCGTAGATGGGAATGACTTGACCGCCGGGATACCCGAAAATCGTGTCGGTTCCTTCGGCTATGAGGGAGAGCAACAGAGCCTCTGCCCCTTTGATTTTTTGTTTATTTGGCATAAATCGCGTTTTTACTCAAAATTCTGCACCTCCGTACGCTTCGTTACAGAAGGGAACGAAGCACCGAGGCGGTGGGTTTGGAAATGAATCGAAAGAGAGTTCTCTGGGGTTGATCTTGCGACGGACGGACTCTCCGGATGGTGGCCTTTGGGCCTGCTACGGATGGCATCAGATCTCTTCGCGGACACCCCCCTGGTCTGCCGAGGTTACCATGGAAGCATAAGCCTTCAAGGCCCGGCTGACGACTCGATTCCGGTTGATCGGTTCAAATTTCACGATGGCTTCGCGACGCAGATCCAGCTCCTCATCGCTCACCTTGACGTTGATCGTCCGACGAGGAATGTCGATGACAATCGGGTCGTTGTCGCGCAACAAGGCGATCTCACCCCCTGCGGCAGCCTCCGGAGAGACGTGACCGATGGAGAGACCGGAGGTTCCGCCCGAGAAACGCCCGTCGGTAATCAGGGCGCACGCTTTGCCTAAGTTCACCGACTTCAGGTAAGAGGTCGGGTAGAGCATCTCTTGCATTCCGGGGCCTCCTTTCGGGCCTTCGTAGCGAATGACCACCACATCTCCGGCCTTCACTTTCCCTTCCAGAATGCCGTCGCAAGCCTCTTCCTGCGACTCAAAGACGCGGGCAGGGCCCTCGAAACGGAGGATCGACTCATCGACCCCTGCCGTCTTGACGATACAGCCTCTCTGTGCGATGTTGCCGAAGAGCACGGCCAGTCCGCCATCTTTGGAGTAGGGATGTTCCAAGTCGCGGATACATCCTTTGGCGCGGTCGGTGTCCGTGGTTGCATACACGGCGTGTTGCGAACCTTGCACCAAGTTAAATTTCTCCCCGGGTGCGGCCAGTGCGCGTTGTTGCGCCTCCTTGCTGACCGTGGGGCTACACAAGTCGTTTTGTGCGATGGCTTCGGCCAACGTGAGTCCGTCGGCACGTCGCGTGGTGGTGTCGAGCAACCCGCCGTGGTTCAATTCACCGAGAATCGACAAAATACCTCCGGCACGGTTGACATCCTGAATATGATAGATCGGAGTGTTCGGGGCTACCTTACAGAGCACCGGAACACGACGTGACAGCAGATCAATATCGCTCATCTTGAAGTCGACGTGCGCCTCCTGAGCTACGGCCAACAAGTGCAATACGGTATTGGAGGAGCCTCCCATGGCAATATCCATCGACATGGCATTGAGGAAGGCTTCCCGCGTGGCAATCGAACGGGGAAGAACCGTCTGGTCCTCCTCAAAATAGTAGGCTCGTGCGTTGTGAACGATCTGTTTGGCGGCTTTGCGGAACAACTCGGTGCGCAGGGCATGCGTAGCCAGCAAGGTTCCGTTGCCCGGCAGGGAGAGACCCAAGGCCTCGGTCAAGCAATTCATCGAGTTGGCGGTGAACATTCCGGAACAAGAGCCGCACGTGGGGCAGGCAACGTGTTCCAATTTGGAGAGCTCCTCGTCCGAGAAGTTTTTGTCGGCTCCTTTGACCATCACGTCGATCAGGTCATAGGCTCGATCGCCCATACGACCCGCCTCCATCGGCCCTCCCGATACGAAGACGGCCGGAATGTTGAGCCGCATGGCGGCCATCAGCATCCCCGGTGTGATTTTATCGCAGTTGGAGATGCAGATCATGGCGTCGACCTTATGCGCGTTGCACATATACTCTACGCTGTCGGCAATCAGATCCCGCGAAGGGAGCGAGTAGAGCATTCCGTCATGCCCCATGGCGATGCCATCGTCGATGGCGATCGTGTTGAACTCAGCGGCAAAGCACCCCTCCTCGGCAATCCATTGTTTGATCTGTTGACCGATCTCGTGCAAGTGTACGTGTCCCGGGACAAACTGAGTGAACGAGTTGACCACGGCAATCACCGGTTGGCCAAATTGTTCGTCTTTCATTCCGTTTGCTCTCCAAAGGCTTCTGGCTCCTGCCATTTTACGTCCTTCGGTACAGACACTGCTTCTGAGTTTTTTCATGACGTTATTGATCTTCTTTTATGTATTTAGCATCGGGAAATCGCGTTACGGGGCGTTTGCGTAAAAGCATACCCTTCACGAGGTTTCTGCGGGTGTAATTCTTGAAGTTTGCAGCATATAGCCTGACTATCAGTGTAGTATATATCTGAACCCTCTGCGGAAAAAGTCACACCAGCCCGTTTTATCGAGCAAAGGTAGAATTTTTTACAGAAACAATGAAATTTTGGATGATATTCAGTACGCTAAAAAGAGGGAGGAAGAGGCAAGCCAAGCGAAGAGGAACGCTTTGCATCGCGTGTTGTCCCAAGTAGAGGCGTATTTTTACGCGATACACAGATAATAAATGGCATGGATTTGTCGTTTTAGGCACAGAATCAGGGTCTTCAAGCGGGAAGAGACTGCGCGATGATCGAACGGGAGCGGTGTCCGTGGCGTGGAGGAGCTCTGGGTATGACCGGTGAATCGAAGAGAATATTCATGGCACCTGGTGCTGAAAAATAAAGCGTTTATGAAAAAGTGGAGTCTGTATGGAATGATTGTACTCATGGTGGGTGCAATGGGATGTGGAGATGGTAAAGAGAGTGAGGAGCTTCCGATTCCGCCCTCAACCGATCAGCCGGGTATTTCGGGGGGAGATACCGACAACGGTAGCGGCAGCGCAGGGTCTGTTCCTGTGACACCGTATGACGGGACGAAAGCCACCGATGCCTCGCGCGATGTGGTCGATGCGGCCGACGAGGATTACTATGAGAACGAAACCTTCAAAAATGTGGTGACGGTGCACTTCGATGCTTCGACAGCAACGGTTGAGGGAACCTCGGAGAGTATCGTGGCAACGGTGACGGGGGCGAATGTGGTGATTCAGACGACCAAAAAAGCGGAGTATATTCTCTCGGGAGCGACCACCGATGGATCCTTTACGCTCTATGATGATGCAACGGATGGCAGTAAGAGTAAGTTGACCCTCAATGGACTGGAACTCACCTCGACGATAGGTCCCGCCCTCAATATTCAGACCCATAAACGGGTTTTTGTGCATCTGAACGAGGGAACGACCAATCGGGTGTGCGATGCGGAAAACTACACCAACGCCCAAGCGGAAAGCGAGGATCAGAAGGGGGCGTTGTTTAGTGAGGAGCAAATTACCTTTAGTGGTACGGGGGTGCTGTTGGTGTCGGGAAAACATAAGCATGCGTTGGCCTGCGATGATTACATTCGCATTCGTCCCGGGGTGACTTTGGTGATCTCCGGGGCGGTGAAGGATGGAATTCATACCAACGACGGGGTGCAGATTGATGGCGGTTTGGTGCACGTGACCGCGTCGAGCGATGGCATCGAGTGCGAAGAGGGGGCGGTGACGATCGCAGGCGGTGTGATTACCGTACAGGCTGCGGATGACGCCATTACAGCGAGTTATGAGGGGGATGATGCGACCATCATTCCGTGTGTCCAGATCGCCGACGGCACCGTGACGTTGACTACGACGGATCAAAAAGGACAGGGAATCAAATCCACCGGAGCAGTGTACGTAACGGGCGGTACGATACAGATTACGGTGGGAGGTGTTGCCTCCAAATGTATAAAAAGCGATGGCGATATGATTCTCAGTGGGGGCGTTTTGAAATTGACGACCTTGGGATCGGCCTATTATGATACGGACGAGAAGGATACTTCCTCTCCAGCCTGCCTGAGAAGTGAAGGCGATATGACGCTTTCGGGTGCCAATATTACCGCTCGCAGCAGTGGTGTGGGTGGCAAAGGGGTGAATTGCGAGGGCGCCTTGGTGATCTCCTCTGGCGAGATCACGGTGGAGACCACGGGCGGACAATATGTCTATGCCGGAAACACCTCGTCGCCCAAGGGAATCACCAGCGAGGGAGACCTGACGCTGAGTGGAGGAAAGATCCAAGTGACGGTTTCGGGTCAAAGCGATGGAAGCGAAGGCGTGGAGAGTAAATCGATTTTAACGATGACGGGGGGAGAAGTGGTGATCCGTGCCTATGACGATGCGATGAATGCTTCCAAAGGAATCGAAATTTCAGGTGGACGGGTCTACTGTTATTCGTCCCACAATGATGGCATGGATTCCAACGGAACGTTGACGATCAGTGGAGGAACGGTAATCTCTATCGGGTTGACCTCTCCGGAGGAGGCTTTCGATTGTGACAACAATCGGTTCGCGGTGACCGGTGGCGTGATGATCGGATTGGGAAGCAATGGAATGTTGAGTAGTCCGACGGAGTCGGCATGCACCCAAGGCGTAATCCTCTATGGGGGCGTCTCGTTGGCAGCCAATACGTTGGTGTCGCTCTCCAATCAAGCCACGGGGCTCGTCTCTTTTCAGACACCCTATGCGGTGAGTGGAGGCATCCTGACCCTGAGTCTCCCCTCCTTGGCAAAGAATACAAGCTACACGCTGGCTACGGGCGGATCGGTGCAGAATGCCACGGAGAGTTGGCAAGGGTATAGTCGGGGCGGAACCTACGCGGGCGGATCGACATTGGGTAGTTTTACCTCCCAAGCGTCAGCTTGGATCACTTCGGTCAATGTATCGACCGGAGGACAAGGGGGTGGATTCCCCGGACAAGGGCCCGGAACTCGACCCTAAATAACATGCGTTTTATGCATTTGAAGCACAACGCTCCCTTTGGGACGCGATGGGTTTCGATGGGTGAAACGGGGAAAGACGGAGAAACAAAGTGAAAAGAGAAACGCCGGATTGTAAGATGCAATCCAGCGTTTTTTTGTACTTTTGCCTATCTTTGTGTTTTGGAGCCTGTTTTGAGCCGCGAAGCAAGGGGTGGCCTTGAAATGGGAGGAATGTGATAAATTCTGAGTTATGAAACCTGAATATATTCCCTTTGTGGATGACCTGATCGAATTGGCGATTCGGGAGGATATTGGAGATGGCGACCACTCCTCGTTGGCTTGTATTCCGGCTGAGGAGCGTGGACGAATGAAACTACTGGTCAAGCAGGCCGGTGTGTTGGCGGGCGTGGAGGTTGCCGAGCGTGTGTTGCGTCGGTTGGATCCCGCCATGCAGATGGAGCGTCGCATCGAGGATGGGGCGCGTGTGACACCCGGAGAGGTGGCTTTTTATGTCGAAGGACGGGTGATCTCCCTGTTGCAGGCGGAGCGGATTCTGCTCAACATCATGCAGCGGATGAGTGGGGTTGCCACCCAGACGGCGGTCTACGTGAAGGAGCTGGAGGGGTTGAAAACCGCCGTGCTCGACACGCGGAAGACGACCCCCGGAATGCGGGTGCTCGACAAAATGGCGGTAGCTCTTGGTGGAGGTAAGAATCATCGCATGGGTCTCTTTGATATGGTGATCCTCAAGGACAATCACATCGACTTTGCCGGAGGCATTACCCAGGCGGTGCGGAAAACGCAGGCTTATCTGAAGGCGAAGCAGAAAGCAATTCCGATTGAGGTTGAGGTGCGGAGTATGGAGGATGTTCGCGAAGCGATGGCCGTGGGAGGAATCGACCGCATCATGTTGGATAACTTCACACCGGCGATGACCCGCGAGGCGGTGGAGTTGATCGCAGGCCGTTACGAAACCGAATCTTCGGGAGGCATCACCTTGCGGAATTTGCGGGAGTATGCCCTGTGTGGGGTCGATTTTATCTCGGTGGGGGCATTGACCCATCAGATTAAGAGTTTGGATCTAAGTCTGAAAGCCTGTCCGATGGAGGAGCGGTAAACGCAACGGGGCTTGGGTTGCAACGAAATCGTGGTAGAGCCGACCCGACGGTGAGCCGTGTGGAGGTTGCGGATGGATACGCTAAGGGGCTTTCTTTGTGATTATTTAATAGGCGCTGAAAAATGATGGATGATAAAGCGGGCGCGAGGTGTCTCCTTCGCGCCTTTTTTTGTTTGATAGGAGTGATGAGTATGGAATTCTCGGAAATGACGGCACAGGGTCGCTTCGATTATGGTGCGATCCGGCGCAACGAATTTACCCCACGCAGTGTGGAGGGGGTGCGGAGTATGAAGGATGGGGAGCATTATACCGTATTGCGAGAGGGGAAGATTCTGCGGTATGACTACCGCACCGGCACGCAGTGTGACCTCTTGTTCGATCCCGCAGCGGTGACCCCTCAGGTGCAGGTTGAGGCTTACGAATTCAGTGGGGATGAGCGTTTCTTGTTGCTCACCACCGAGAAACATCCGATCTATCGTCGTTCCTATACGGCTCTCTACTGGATCTATGATCTGACGCAACACACGTTACGTCCCCTCTCGACACAGGGCGCTCAGCAGCAGGCTCTCTTCTCACCGAAGGGAGACCGAGTGGCGTTTGTGCGGGAGAATGATTTGTGGGTCGTATCGCTCGACACGGGAGAGGAGAGCCGAATCACCCAAGATGGAGTGCGGAATCAGATCCTGAACGGCTTGCCCGATTGGGTCTACGAGGAGGAGTTCGCCTTTGCGCGCGCCTTTGCTTGGTCGCCGGACGGGACCCGGATTGCATGGCTCCGTTTTGATGAGCGTCGGGTGAGGGAGTATCATCTGCCGCGCTTCCAAGGCGCCCTCTATCCCGAAGATTACACCTTCAAATACCCGAAAGCGGGCGAGGAGAACTCCCAGGTGGCGTTACGCGTCTATGACTTTGCGTCGGAGCGGACGGTGTCGGTCGAGGTGGGGACGGAGCCGGATCAATACTTGCCGCGCCTCTTTTGGACGCCCTCCGGCGACTTGGGGTTCTATCGGCTGAATCGGGCTCAGAATCATTTTGAGGTGTTGCTCAGTGATGCCGAAGGCCGTTCGCGCGTGATCTATGAGGAGCAGGATGTCCGTTATGTGG
>JAQUZZ010000030.1 GCA_028691095.1 Alistipes sp.
CTGTGGCTTGCGGTGGATAACGCACCCCGTACCGATATGATGCCCACAGCCGGCGACCAAACCATCTATGGGGGACTCTACCGGTCGGTGGAGCTGATCGTGACCGAGCCGTCCCATCTTGCCATAGATCATTTTGCCTCCGAGGGAGTCTATATCCAGCAGACCAAAGTGTTGCCTCAGGAGGCAACGGTGGAGGCAACGGTGCGGATTACCGCTCCGGCCGACCGCCTCCTCTCCGTGCATCTGGCCGTGCTCACGCCACAGGGAGATACGGTGGCCACGCAACAGAGCGAGGTGCGCGTCGATAGTTTGGGTCGTAGTGCGGTGACCTTGCCCATCACGATGCTCAATCCGACGCTTTGGGACGGACGGAACAACCCCTATCGCTACACCGTCAGTACGCAACTGCGCGACGAGAAGGGCGTGTGCGACGAGGTGAAGGTTCCCTTGGGACTTCGCTTTTTCAGCGTCGATCCCAAGCAGGGCTTTATGCTCAACGGTCGCCCCTATCCGTTGCATGGTGTGGTCTACTATGAGGATCGAGCCGCCGTGGGGTTGGCACTCAAACCCTATCATGTGCAGGAAGACTTGGATCTGATTACCGAGATGGGAGCCAATGCGGTGCGAGCCGCAGGCTACCCGCACAACCCGCTATTCTATGAGGAGTGTGATCGGCGCGGATTGATCGTGTGGAGCGAAATCCCGTTTCTGGGCCCGGCCTATCTCTCCGATCGGGGTTATGTGAACAGCGAGGCATTCCGACAAAATGGCCGCAATCAGTTGCAGGAGATGATCTATCAACACTACAATCATCCGTCGGTGGTGATGTGGGGGCTCTTTGTCAATCAACCGGTGCAGGGCGACGACCCCACCGAATATGTGAAGGAGTTGAACACCTTGGCTCTGACGGCCGACCCCTCACGGATGACCGTGGCGGTGAGCAATCAGGATGGCCCCATCAATTTTGTGACCGACTTGGTGGCCTGGGATCATGCCTACGGTTGGAAGGAGGGGCAACCTTCGGATCTGAAGGTGTGGATGACTCAGTTGCAACGAAATTGGGGCAGTCTCTGTTCGGGAATTAGTTATGGGGCGGGAGGATCCATCGTGCAGCAGGAGGATTCGCTCTATCGACCCGACTATTTGGGTAATTGGCATCCCGAACGGTGGCAGACGACGTTGCATGAGCAATACTTTCCGTTGGTCAGTGCGGCTCCCTTTTTCTGGGGGTGTTTTGTGGCGAATATGTTTGATTATGGCGCGGCAGGGCGCGATTGGGGTGAAGGAACCGGAGTTGATGATCGGGGAATGGTCACCTTTGATCGGAAGTATCGTAAGGATGCCTTCTATCTCTATCGAGCAAATTGGGACACGCTTACCCCCATGGTTTATATTGCCGAACGACGGTGGTCGCCACGCGCAAAGCGCAAACAGAGCCTCAAAGTCTACTCCAACACGCGGGGTGAGGTGGAGCTTCTGCTCAACGGTGCGTCGCTGGGAACCAAGACCGGAACACTGGGGGTCTTCCGCTGGGAGGATGTGGAGCTGTTGCCCGGACGCAATCGTATCGAGGTACGCAGCGAAGCCGCAGCGGACGAAGCGGTGATCGAGATTCTCTAACGTCGCGCGTTCAGCCGACCTGAGCCGATCCGCGCCAATCCGACCTAATCCGCGCACGCTGACCCGACCCGCGTCGCGTCAATCCGACCTGATCCGCGCCGACTGAGCCGACTTGAGTCAATTCGATCCGCACCGCGCCAACCCGAAACGAATCTCTAACCTCTTTTCTCCTTCGTCCCGACCCTTGGTTAGAAAATCACAAAAACCTTTCCCTCTTCCCTCCCTCGTTTCGTCCCCTCCTGGGGTTAGACAATCACAAAAACCCTCCGAAGCATTGCACAATGCTTCGGAGGGTTTTTGTGTGTGATGCGTCAAGATGCGAGTGTCGTCAGGGATGTTCACACCCCTCTGCAAAAAGCAAGCTCTTGCATCCCTCAAGCGACCTTAACGGTCTACTCCTCCTCGGTGGGTACCGTGTAACCTTGTTCTGCCTCCTCTTTGGCTTTTTGGTGCTCTACCCGTACGGCCAAGAAGATACTCAACTCATAGAGTGCGTAGAGCGGCAGTACGACCAGCACCAAACTGAAGAGGTCGGGGGGAGTGATGATGGCCGAGATAATGGTCAGCAACACAATGGCATGCCGACGGTAGTGTCGCAGGAAGGCCGCGGACACAATCCCCATGCGGGTCAGAAAATAGATCAACAAGGGCAGTTGGAAAATCACGGCACATCCGATCGAGACGCTCAGAATGTTCGTTAGATAGGATTTGATGTCGATCATGTTGATGATGTCGGGGCTGGCCTGGTAGTTGGCCAAGAAGTTGATCGACAGCGGTGCAATCATGAAGTAGCCAAACAGCAGTCCCGTGAAAAAGCAGAGCGAAACGTAGAGCACAAACATCCGACTCTTGTGTCGTTCGTAGGAGGTCAACGCCGGAGCGATGAACTGCCAGATCTCCCAGAGGAGATAGGGAACGGCTAAGGCGATACCGGTCACCAGCGACACTTGCATATGCAGGTTAAACTGCCCGCCTAAGGCCGTGTTGACCATGTTCAGTTTGATGGGATTGATGCACAAACGTCCGTCTCCAAACAGGCTGTGCGAAGCCTCGCACAGCAGCCGATTGGTGATGAAATCGGGGGATTGAGGGCCCATCAGCACAATGTCGATAATGAATCTCTTGGCGATAAAAGCGACAATCATGATGATAAACAAGGAGGCGAATCCTCGCACCAAGTGGGGACGAAGGGCATCAAGGTGTTCAAAAAAAGTCATCTCGTTTTCGGATGACTCTTCTGGGGTATTACTCATAACAGTACGTAATTTACCGTGAGTTCGATATACAAAGCTCTACACAACACTCCACCGCAACGGGAACCGAAATTGCGCTCGGTGCGGTGGATATGTGCGGTACGCATTGGGTTTATGCCTGTTTGGTGGTCTCGTCGGTAGGTTGTTGAGCCTGCTGCTGAGCCTGCGGTTTGGCAGCGGGAGCCGTGGTTTCGTTTTTCGGGGCGTCGGCCGTATAGTCTTTGTTGATGGCATCCTTAAACTCCTTGATGCCGCGACCCATGCCACGCATCATTTCCGGAATCTTTTTACCGCCGAAGAAAATAACAACTAAAGCTACGATCACCAGCAACTGGGGCCAACCGATCATTCCCAAAATCAGCAAAGGTAAGTTGCACATAATGGTTAAAATTAAGGTTCTACATTAAGAAAGTTGTGTGTGGATAAGTTCCCCATGCGGCATTTCTATTGCATCCGCACTCTTATTCACATTGCAAATATAACATAAAATTGCTGACTTTTATTGTTTCTGTTCTTTTTTCGTGAGAACATCGGCCGAGGCTTCTCCGCGGGGTTGGAGGGCTCAAGGGGAGGTGAAAATTGCAGGGTGATGTAAGCCGCGATGCCACGACATCGGAGTGTGACGCGGATTTTCGGGAAAGGGCGTGTCCTGATCTGGGATGAAGTAGTGTGCGATTTATGGGTGATACAGGCATCGGTATACCAGGCATCTACGGTGATAAAGGGGTTTAATCATTTTACTTGGTCTAAAAATTTGCAGCCTCATAAAAAAGCGTTATCTTTGTGCCGCTTATGCGGATATGGCGTAATTGGTAGCCGCGCCAGACTTAGGATCTGGTGCCTTTCGGCGTGGGGGTTCGAGTCCCTTTATCCGCACTGAACACAAGGACGACCGCCGAACTCAAGGGATGCGGCGGTCGTTTTATCTGATTTTGGAACGTCAAAAACATTGCATAGAATGAATATTGTTAGAGAAAATCTGGAGGATCGGACTACGTTGCTGAAAGTGACCGTAGGTGAGGCCGATTACAACGAGGCGGTGGATAAATCGTTGCGTACCTACAAACGCAAAGCCAACATCCCCGGATTCCGTCCGGGTATGGTGCCCATGGCGATCGTCAATAAGATGTATCGGAAAGGCGTTGTGGCCGAGGAGTCTTATCGGACGGCTTCCAAAGCCTGCTTCGACTATATCGAGAAGGAGAAGATCACCACGGTGGGCGATATGATTCCCAGCAACCGTCAGGGTGAGTTGGATTTCGATAACAATACCGAATATGAGTTTATCTTCGAGGTGGGTGTTGCCCCCGAGGTGAAACTCGATCTGACCAAGAAGGATAAAGTCACCAAATATGCCATTCAGGTGGAGGAGAAGATGCGCGACGGTTATCGCAGCAACTTCACCAACCGCTTCGGAAAGCTCGAAGAGGTGGAGTCGGTGGCCAAAGATGAGGCGCTGGATGTAACCTTGGAGCAGGGCGAGACCAAAATCGACGAGGCCTATGTGGGCTTGGTGGGTATGAGTGATGAGGAGCGCGCTCCTTTTATCGGTAAGAAAGTGGGCGATTCGATGGATGTCGACTTGACCAAACTCTATAAAACGGCTTCACAGCGTGCTTCGATCTTGGGTGTCAAGGAGGAGGAATTGGAGGGCATGGATCCCAACTACAAATTGACGGTGACCAAAATCCGTCGCTTTGTGGCTCCGGAGCTCAACGACGACTTCTTCAAGTTGGCTTTCCCCGACGGCAGTGTTACCACGGCCGAAGGATTGGAGCAGTATATCGACGGTCAGATTGCCCGTGATTTGGGTCGGGAGACCGATTTCCTGTTCGGAATGGATATGAAGAAATTCTTGCTCAAGAAGGCAGACTTAGAGATGCCTGAGGCCTTCCTGAAGAATTGGCTCTTCACGATCAACGAGGGTAAATTCTCGATGGAGGATATTGAGAAGGATTTCGCTCAGTTCTTGGATATGATGCGTTGGAACCTGATCGAGAAACACTACGTTAACGAATTCAAGTTGGAGGTTTCCGAGGCAGAGGCGTTGGAAGAGGCTAAGAAGGCTGCTGCTGCTCAATTTGCTTACTACGGCATTCCGAATGTCGATGACGAGACCTTGACCAAATATGCACAAAACATTCTGGGCAACAAAGAGGAGAATCGTAAACTCTACGACAAGTTGTTTGAAGAGAAGGTGATTGCTGCCGTAGTGCCCCAGATTACCGTATCGGAGAAGAGCATCTCGACCGAGGATTTTGGAAAGTTGGCTCAGGAGGCTCGTTAATTCGATCCCGAGGCATACGATAGAGACACGGGTGGCGAGAGCGTAGAGATACGAAGGCTGGCAGACCTTAAGCTACAAGGCAAGGAAGTGCTTGCGGATGAATCTTAGGGTAAATTCCTATCGCAATTCGTCTCTTTTATAACACGTGTCATTCAAAATGGAGGAAGACAAGACCTTAACGGTCTCGTCTTCTTTCGTTTTATGAACCATAAATAGTAGAAATAGCGCGCAGTATGTTGCATTTAGGCCTCTTTCTCCCCGCTTGGTCGAGCCTGAGGTGCACGTTCCCTGCGGAGGAAGCAACGAAAACCATTCGATCCGAAATCTAAAAGTATTCGGGTTTATGTTGTTTATTTGTAATGCGTTACATTGTATGCCTGAGGGCTGATACACCGCATCCCAAGAGCTTGCATGGGATGCCCCTGCTAAGCGAGGGCTTCTGGACGTCGAGGGGGAAGTCGATTTCCGGGGGTGTGGGAGCAGGATCCCTCTGGAAATTGTTATATTTGTACCCGATCCCCTTTACCGAGGGGTGTGAAGCCGTCGGCAGGGTGCAGATGCGGGGTTCTGCATTGTGATCCTCTCCACGGAGGGCTGCGACAACGGGGTAAGGTTGTCCCGATACCCGAAAAAATAAGAAGTGTTTAAAACCAAGCGTATATGAGTAAGAGCGAATTCGAGAAGTATGCACTCGGGCATGCTGGGATTAGCAGTTTGTCGTTGCATCGGTATCAAAGTCTGAGCGATGCCTACATCTCACCGACCATCATTGAGGAGCCGCAGATGAATGTGGCGACGATGGATGTTTTCTCGCGATTGATGATGGATCGGATCATCTTTTTGGGGTGTCCGGTGACCGACGATGCGGCCAATATCATTCAGGCTCAGTTGTTGTTTTTGGAGTCTACGGATCCGGCGAAGGATATTCAGATCTATATCAACTCCCCCGGTGGGTCGGTGACGGCCGGACTGGGAATCTATGACACCATGCAGTTGGTGCGTCCTGAGGTCTCCACGATCTGTACGGGACTGGCCGCCAGCATGGGCGCGGTGTTGTTGACCGCCGGAGCCAAAGGGAAGCGTTCGGCGTTGCCCCATTCGCGCATCATGATCCACCAACCGCTGGGCGGTGCCGAGGGTCAGGCTTCGGATATTGAGATCACGGCACGGCAGATTCTGCGCACCAAACAGGAGCTCTATGAGATTCTGTCGTCTCACTCCGGCGTTTCGATGAAGAAGCTGGAGAAAGATGCCGATCGGGATTATTGGATGACTTCGACGGAGGCCAAAGAGTACGGGTTAATTGATGAGGTGTTGTCCGTTCGTAAAAAATAAGCACGCTGTGCGATTTGTGGGCAGTAAACGCATCGGTAAATCAGGTGTATGCTGTGACAAAAGGGTGTGATAACTCTTTCGGGTTACTTAAATTTTATAGATTACGATCTTGTGAAGTCCGCTCCTGGTGAGCTTCCCTCGGCAGTGATACGGTGTGACAGAGGGTTTCGTGGCAACAAGATCAAAGACCAAGACCAATGGATAAGAAGAATACGAAACGACCCGTCGAAGATCGGTGTTCGTTTTGCGGGCAACCTCGGACGGAGGTGGAGATGTTATTTACCGGTGAGAATGGCGCTTTCATTTGCAACAACTGTGTGGAGCGAGGTCATGAAATGGTGGCTGAAATCCAGCATCAGAATGGATCAAAGATTCCCACCCTGCGGATGGAGGAGTTGCAGAAGCCGATGCAGATCAAAACCTTTTTGGATCAATATGTGATTGGGCAGGATCGTGCCAAGCGACATCTGTCGGTGGCTGTATACAACCACTATAAACGCCTGTTGCATCAGTCGGAGAAGGGGGCTCAGCAGATTGAGCTCGACAAGTCGAACATCATGATGGTGGGGCCTACGGGAACGGGTAAAACCCTGATGGCACGCACCATTGCCAAACTACTGAAGGTTCCCTTTACCATCGTCGATGCCACGGTGCTCACCGAGGCCGGCTATGTAGGGGAGGATGTGGAGAGTATTCTGAGTCGTTTGTTGCAGGTGGCCGATTATGATGTGCCTTTGGCCGAGCGCGGCATTGTCTTTATCGACGAAATCGACAAGATTGCACGCAAGGGCGACAATCCCTCGATCACGCGCGATGTGTCGGGAGAGGGGGTGCAACAGGCGTTGCTCAAATTGCTGGAGGGCACGGTGGTGAATGTGCCGCCTCAGGGAGGGCGCAAACATCCCGATCAGAAATTTATTCAGGTCAACACCTCCAACATTCTCTTCATTTGCGGAGGCGCTTTTGACGGCATCGAGAAGAAGATCGCCCGACGCATGAATGCCCAGACCGTAGGCTACGGACAGGTGCAGGAGGAGCGGGTGGACGAGGAGAACATCATGCAGTATGTGATGCCTCAGGATCTGAAATCTTTCGGTTTGATTCCGGAGCTGATCGGTCGTATTCCGGTGCTCACCTATCTGGAGCCTTTGGATCGGGCGGCGTTGCGTTTGATTCTGACCGAACCCAAGAACGCCATTACGCGGCAGTATGTTCGACTCTTCGAGATGGATGGCATCAAGCTGTCGTTTGACGAAGAGGCACTCGATTATATTGTGGATAAGGCGATTGAGTATCACCTTGGGGCACGCGGGCTGCGTTCGATCTGTGAGTCCATCATGATGGACGGAATGTTTGACCTTCCGGGTCAGACGACACGCAAGACCCTTCGGGTTACCGAGGCTTATGCCAAGGCGCGCATCGAGAACAATCGGTTTAAGAATCTGAAGGCCGTCGGATAGAACAGAGGCTGCCACGACGGAGCGTACCGGATGGGGTGTTGATCCCACAAAAACACAGGGGAGACTTTTCAGACTCCCCTTTATGCTTTGGTTGTTCAGGATCTATATCGACCGCGAGGGTGCTTAGGCCTGTTCGAGGGATTGAATCACCCGCAACGCGGTTTGGTAATCGGGTTCATGCCCCACGTCGGTGACGTACTCGATGTGTCGGATGATATCACTGCGGTCGATGACCACGACACCCCGAGCCAGCAGGCGCAGGGGTTGCATGACAAATCCGTATTTCGTGCCGAAGTCGAGGTAGCGGTAGTCGGAGTAGATGTGTACTTGGTCGATCTTCTCGGCTGCGCAGAAGCGTTTCTGGGCGAAGGGCAGATCCACGGAGAGCGAGAGCACCTGAACCGAATCGTTGAAGCGTGTGGCTTCGTGGTTGAAGCGGATGTTCTGTAATGCGCACACCGAGGTGTCCACCGAGGGAAAGATGCTGAGCACCACGATCTTTCCTTGGTATATCAGCGAGGAGATCTCTTCCAACTGATCGTTGACAACGGTGAATTGTGGGGCGCGGTCGCCGATGAACCGATGTGTTCCCTCCAAGGCGACGGGCTTTCCTTTAAAAAGTACGGAGTATTTTTCCATATTACGAGGGGGGATTGAAGGATTTTATGCAGGAGGAAGTATACAAGATCAATGCCGCAAGTTGCCCCGCCATCCTAAAAGCGGAACGCGGCCTCTTGGCAAACCCTCCGACAGTGTAAGGGTTAGAAAATGGCACGGTGTGCTGAATCGTGAAGTGCAATGAGTGAGAAAATCAATAAGACCAATGCTGCTCGACTATTGGATCGGGCAAAAATTGCCTATACGCTGATTCCCTATACGTTTGACGAACGGGACTTGGCGGCGACTCATGTGGCCGAAGAGCTGGGTGAGCCGATAGAACAAGTATTCAAGACGCTGGTGCTCAAGGGCGACCGCAACGGCTATCTGGTGTGTGTGGTGCCCGGCGATTGTGAGGTGAACCTCAAGGCGGCGGCTCATTTGTCGGGCAATAAGAAGGTGGAGATGCTCCCCATGAAGGAGTTGCTGCCCACTACGGGATATATTCGTGGCGGATGCTCCCCGATTGGTATGAAGAAGAGTTTCCCGACCTACATTCATGCGAGTTGTCGTGCGTTTGAGACGATCTATGTGAGTGCGGGGGTGCGGGGCTTGCAGTTGCGCCTTGCCCCCGAGGATTTGATTCGGTTTACCGAGGCAACGGTAGGTGATCTTGCAGAGTGATGGAGACGATTACCGCAAAGTTGTGTGACTGGTATGAGGCGGGGCATCGTGAGCTTCCTTGGCGCGAGACGAAAGATCCGTATCGGATCTGGATCTCGGAGGTGATTCTTCAGCAAACACGGGTTGCGCAGGGGCTGGACTACTATCATCGTTTTCTGGAACGTTTTCCTTCCGTGCAGGCGTTGGCCACGGCCTCTGAAGATGAGGTGCTCAAAGCGTGGCAAGGCTTGGGATATTACAGTCGAGCGCGGAATCTGCACGCTGCGGCACAACAGATCGTGCAGCAGCATGGAGGAGTCTTTCCGGAGACCTATGCGGCGGTTCGGGCGTTGCAAGGGGTGGGGGAGTACACTGCGGCCGCGATCTGTGCCTTTGCTTTCGATCAACCCTATGTGGCGATCGACGGCAATGTGCAGCGGGTAGTGAGCCGACTGTTCGATCTGGAGAGCTCGATGCAGGAGGTTGCGGGGCGCAAGCAACTGCGGGTTTTGGCCGACACCCTGCTCGACCGTCGTCGTCCGGCACTCTTCAATCAAGCGTTAATGGAGTTCGGGGCATTGCAGTGTCACCCGAAGGGCGCGGAGTGCAGGCGTTGTCCGCTGATGGAGTCCTGTTTGGCCTTCGGGCATGACACGGTGGTACAACGGCCGGTGAAGGGACGAGCCGTCAGGGTGCGCCCTCGCTATTTCAACTATTTCTATGTGCGATGCGGGACGCAGGTGCTGCTCCATCGTCGTGCGGGACACGATATTTGGCGCAATCTCTATGAGTTTCCCCTGATTGAAACAGAGGAGGCAACCTCCTGGGAGGCGCTGTGGCAGTCGGAGTGTGGACAACGGTGGTTCCACGACCTCTCGTCGTTTCGGATCGAGCAGG